>CAJGEA010000070.1 GCA_904502015.1 uncultured Clostridia bacterium
CGGAACCATGCTGGTCTACGGCCCGACGAACAACGGCAACGGCCCCATCGATATCGGCGACGGGGGCTTTGATATGACCATATCGGGAGGCTTGCTTCTGGCGGTAGGTAGCAGCGGCATGGCTGAAACCGCCACCAACGCTGGTCAGGCAGTGCTTGCCGCGACCATGCGCTCGGGACTTTCGGCCGGCGAGAGCATCGGTATCGCCACCGAGGACGGCCGCGTTCTGGCGGTGTTCAAGCTCCCCAAGGTGATCTCATCCATCGTGTTCAGCTCCTCCGAGCTGGCCGCAGGCACCTCCTACTCGGTGGTTTACGGCGGCACGATCGCCGACGGCGCTGAGGTCATCGACGGCGTGATCCCGTCCGAGAGCTACACGGGATACTCGGTCATGGGCAGTATTCAGGCAAACTGATACTATATTTTATTTTAAAACCTTGAACTTCTTTTCCCCCCTCTCACCCGCTTCGCGGGAGCTCTCCCTAAGGGAGAGCCTTTCGTGAGCATCCCCCTTTGGGGGAGGTGGCACGCCGTAGGCGTGACAGAGAGGGTAAAGGCGATTCAATTTTTAATTGCAAAACAATATGAAATATCAGCACATCCCCCACGAAGGACTCCGTCCTCGTGGGGGATCTTTGCATCAAAGAGTCAATAGCGTATCAGCGCATCAGCGGAACCACTTCCCTGTCGTCACTCCCTTTTCATCATGGAAACCGATGCGAAGGATGCGATACCACACCTCGTCGGCGGGGGCGTTCTCGGGAATGAGCCCGAGGCGCTCGCGGACGGCCTTGATGAGGTACTCGGGGTTGAGGTTCTCGGTGTTTCCCGCGCGGAGAGTCGCGCGGATGTGGATGAGTCCGTTGCAGTCGGCAGTGGCCTTCACCGCGTGGATCATGGAACGGATGTCCACTTCCTTATCACCCGACTTGGATCGCTTGGTCATCAGAATGGGGGCGGTGGCGACGTTGAACAGCTCGTGGATGGCGGCGGCGTTGGCTGTCGTGTCACCGGGCGTCTTGACCGTGATCTCGTACACGCCCCACGCGATCTGCATATAGGTGGTTTCGGGCACGTAAACCTCGGACACCGCCATCTCACTCGTCAACTCGGCGTTGAGCTGGTTCTTGATCTCGTCGCAGGTAATCTCGCGGTCAATGCGAAGGTCAACCATTTCCTCCATACCCTCCGAGCCGACGGGCAGAGGCACGCCGAACACGATTTTACTGTGGGGGTTAAATCCCTGCGTGTACCACATGGGGATGGAGGCGCGCACCAGCACTCTCTGCCACGTGCGCTGAAGGTCGAGGTGGGAGAAATACTGCAGGTTTCCCGTCTTTTGGAAGATCACGCGAACGGTGATGGGGGTGTCCAGCATGGGGCGGTCAAATTTAGAGATTCGTTTCATTTTTTCTTGGGACAGCACGAGCGTACACCTCCCAGCTTATTTGCCCCACAGCCCGAGCATTGCTCGCGGCAGTTGGGGGTCGTGGTATTTTGATATGCGCTTTCACGCTCCCTCAGGAGGAACGTCTTGGTCACGCCGCAGTCGATGACGTCCCACGGCAGCACCTCGTCCAGCCCCCACGCGCGGTTGGCGTAGTAGGCGGGGTCAATGCCCGTGTCGGCAAAGACCGAGAGCCAGTTTTGATAATTAAAATATTCACTCCACGCATCGAAGGCGAAGCCACGGTGGCAGGCCTCCTCCAGCGCGCGGCCGAGGCGGCGGTCACCGCGCGCCAGCACGGCCTCGATATGACAGACCTCGGCATCGTGGTGGTTATACTTGACCTTGCGATCGCGGTTGCACGAGCCAACGTACTCCTGCTTGCGCTTCATCTCCTCCAAGGTATCTTGCGCCTCCCACTGGAAGGGGGTGAAGGGCTTGGGGATAAAGGGGGACACGCTGATGGTAACCTGGGGCGGGCGGCTTCCCTTCTGTCGGTTGGGGTTCTGGTAGTAGGCGTTGACCACGCGGTGAGCCAGCTCGGGGATCTCGGCGAGATCCTCGTCGGTCTCGGTGGGATGTCCCTGCATGAAATACAGCTTGACCTGATTCTTACCCGCCTCAAAGGCCACGCCGACGGCACGCATCAGATCCTCCTCGTAGAGGTTTTTATTGATGACGTCGCGCAGTCGCTGGGAGCCTGCCTCGGGGGCGAAGGTAATGGTGGAGTTGCGGATGGAAGCCACCTTATCCATCAGCTCCTTGGTGAAGGAATCGGCGCGCAGAGACGGCAGTGAGAGGCTGACCATATTGGGGTTCGTCCATGCGAGGAGTCGGTCGGTCATCTCGTCGATCTCGGTATGGTCGCTGATAGACAGCGAGGCGAGGGACATTTCCTCATAGCCCGAGTTGTCAAAGATGGCTCTTGCCTGACAATCCACCACGGCGGCGGATTTCTCACGCACGGGACGGTACACCATACCTGCCTGGCAGAAGCGACAGCCTCGGATGCATCCGCGAGCGGCCTCGACCGTGATGCGATCCTGCACGGTCTCAATATAAGGCATGACCACGCGCTCGGGGAACGGTGCCTTGTCCAGATCCTCGACGATACGCTTGCGCACCTTGGTGGGAATATCGTCATAGATGGGGGTATACGCCTCGATGGTGCCGTCCTCCTTATAGGTGACGGTGTAGAGTGAAGGAACGTAAACGCCCTCAATGGTACGGGCGGCTTCGTGCAAGAACGCCGCGCGGGTATAGCGACCCTCTTCCTTCATTTGAATGTAGAGGCGCACGATCTCGGGGAGCATCTCCTCACCCTCGCCGATATTGAAAAGATCAAAGAAGTCGGCGATAGGCTCGGGGTTATAGGAGCAAGGGCCGCCGCCGATGACGAGCGGTGCATCCTCGTCACGGTCAGCCGAGCGCAGAGGAATGCCCGCCAGTCCCAGCATATTGAGCACGGTGGTATAGCACATCTCGTACTGGAGGGTAAAGCCCACGAAGTCGAAATCGGTCAGCGCGTCGCCGCTCTCCAGCGCGGTCAGGGGCGTTCCCGTCGCCTTCATTTTCTCCTGCATATCCATCCACGGCGCGTAGACACGCTCGCACCAGATGTCGTCGTGTTGGTTCAGGCAATGGTAGAGGATGCGGATGCCCAGATTGGACATACCGATCTCGTAGGAATCGGGAAAAGCAAAGGCAAAGCGCGCCTTGACCGCTCCCTTATCCTTAATGACCTGTCCGTACTCGCCGCCCGCGTAGCGGCCGGGGCGGGATACGGAGGTCAGGAGCATACGTTTTTCGTTTTGATTCATGATACGGTTCCTTTTTATGCGAATTTACGGAATCCCGCCAAAAATTGCCGTTTACCGTTTGTCAGCAGGCGATGCGGGCGAATCGGATTTGGCAGGCTTCCCTTTTGGTGTGTTCTGCGTGTCCGCGGAAATATATCCCTCGGAGCGGCGGTTGACCACCACGGCGGTAAGCACCGCCGACAGAACTGCGCAGAAAACTTGATACAGCATGAGCGACGTCGACCCGAGCAGCCGTGCGCCGCCAAAGCACACCGCCGTCAACGAGGCGAGCAGGGCAAGTGCCATGAGAAGCCAGGTCAGCCACTCGCCCAGGCGGTAGGCGCGACGCATCCGATAACACGCCGTTAAGGGCAACGCCAGATCGGTACAGCGATCGGTCGCAACGACGGAGGCCGCAATCCCCTCGCTGATATCATCACAGCGTGTAGCACGCGTCACGCGCACCTCGGGCAAGCGGCGGGTTCCCGTTGGCTCCAGAGTCCCGACTCGGACAAGAGGATCATAGATCACAAGGGATACGGCGTAACCAATACGGTCGAGCAAGCACACAGCATCGGCAAAACGCCGACTGACGCGGTATTCCGCAGCGTAGGCCAAGCGGAATCGGCGGTCAAACGCAATATAGAGCACCTGGCTGGCGTCGCTCTTTTTATACGCGCGTTCCATGCCCATTTTGGGCAGGCGGATGCCTCGGCGCAGGAGCGCGTCATGCGTTCCCACCGAAATTTCCACCGTAATATGACGTTTTCTGTCCATCATATGTGCGCATAGATATTGATCGGACGATTCGGATATGTCAATTTGCATATCCGCAAGATCATCCTCGCGCACCGAAAATTCGGAGCGCAAGGGACTTCCGATACAGCAGAAAAAAATCTGCGCCAAGCGCCGCCATTCAGCCGTTCCGTCGTCATCACGCAGAGTGATCTCGCGGATGCAGGTGGCGCGCAGGGCATCCCCATCGCGAAAGTATATTTCGTTTTCAGACGCGTATTTTTCGGGCGCGGCGGTTCCGATAACTGCCGTGCCCTTAAGGCAGAGGCGGCTATTGGCCAGCCCCAAGGGTAGGCTGATCGCCAGCAAGTAGGAGGCAGGCATGGCCGTCAGATACATAACCATACCCACTCGGATGGCGTCCCACACAGAGCCACCGCCGAAAAGCATGGTCGCCCCGCCAACCGTCACCGCCATCAGAAGAGCGGCGGGCAGAAGGTAGTTCAGGCGTGCCATGCGGGGATTATACCGATTGGTTGTGGAAAAGTAATCGAGAAGACGGCGCGTACGGCGGGCGTACAGCACCTTATGCGATGCGGTATGCGACGCAGTATGCGGTGCAGTATGCGGTGCAGTCGGCTTTTTGGGGGAGGCACAGGAATCGTCAGGTGCCGCTCCCTTTCCAACGACGTACTGCGTACTTCCCGCGGACACCACGCGGAAGGCGCAGTATTCGCCCACGACCACGGCGTACTCAGCAAACGCGGTTACACCGAGAATGAAAAGGGCCGCACCGCACAGCAGAGGGAGTCTGCCCGGGAAGGCGATCCCCACGAAGGTATAGGCTACCGTAGAAACAATGGTTACGGCGGCAACCGAATAGCGCGAGGGCTCAAAATGAAAGACGCTTCTCAAACCGACCGCAAGACGGGTGAGCGAAGGGATAGTGACAGTCAGCATCCACAAAAGACCGATCAACGGGTAGACTGCCGTTTCGGTAAACAAGCGGGGCGATGAGCCCGCACGGGTGACCGTGGGCAACAGATCGTAGATCCATGCCATCATAGCGCCCACAAAGGCGGTGATCATGCGCACCGCGCTCATGGTGCGGGCGTGACGGTAAGCGGATTCCACACGTGCGTTGTGCCTCTGGCCGCCGTACTCGCGCGAGGTTTTCACGGTGTCGGACGCTACGCGTTGCTCTGACCAATCCACGTGCTGTTTGGCGGTGTGAACCGCGCGGTCTACCTCCTGCTTGTCCTCCGTGCGGCGCAGGTCATCCTCGTAGCCCAAATGGACGTACATATCGGCGTCCGAAGGGATGGCGGGAGCGAGCGGCTTATGACGGCGCGCGTCAGCGGGATCATCCAGCCTGATCTGCAGGGGATCGACGGGCACGCGGGTGCGAGGGGGACGCAGGGGAATCTGCTCCAGAACGTCGGATGCAGTCAGCGTATCCGACGCCGTTTCCCGCGCGTCCGCCGCGGGTTCGGGAGCATTCTCTTTTTTATCATTCATCTTTTCCTCGCCGACAGTATCGCCGCTCGGCAAAACCGATTCACCGGCAGCATCGGAGAGAGACTCAAAGGACATACGAACCTGCATCTCATCATCGCCATCGTCGGAAAGGGGCATACCGTCGGCCACAGATTCCGCATCCGACACAGCCTCAACCGTCGGTTGACGGAGCATGGCGCGCACCTCGGGCGGCACGCGTCGAAGGAAATCCTCGTGGGTTTGTACGGTACCATTCAGGAGATCGTCTGCAACAGGGGGCTCATCTATATCGTAGTGTTCGAATTCATCGGGCTCAACCTCGGGCTCAACCTCGGGTTCTATCTCGGGTTCGTCCTCTGCTTCTACCTGGGGCTCATCCCGGGGCTCATCCTCGGGCTCATCCTCGGGCTCATCCTCGGGCTCATCCTCGGGTTCATCCTCGGGTTCATCCTCGGGTTCATCCTCGGGCTCATCCTCGGAATCATCCTCGGAATCATCCTCGGAATCATCCTCGGAATCATCCTCGGAATCATCCTTGGGTTCGGGATCGGGGGGGGGCGCGGAATCCTCATCCTCCTGCTCGGCTTCAAACTCCTGAAGGATGGACTCCAAATCATACATGGGCTTGATCTCGGCCCTTCGCTCGCTTTGCGTGCGCAGAATCGCCTCAAGCTCCTCATCGCGCGCCGATGCGGAAGACTCCTCGGCGGAACCGTCCAGCGATGCCTTCAGCTTTTCGGCCCAATCCACATCTTGCTCGGGCGATTTCGTTTTTTTGCGGGGCTCGGACACCGTCACCCCTCCTTTCTTCACAGAATCTGTACCGGGAGGAATCACTTTGAATCGTTCTTATGGTGTTGGCGCGCAATTTCGGCCAGCACCACAGCGGCGGCGGTGGACACGTTGAAGGAGTTCACCTTGCCGTACATGGGGATGGACACGATGCCGTCGCAGGCATCCTTGACCACGCGGGACACGCCGTCCCCTTCACTGCCGAGGACAAGAGCCACAGGGCCTTCAAAATTGGTGTGGTAGTGGGCACTGCCCCCCGCCTCGGCGGCATACACCCACACGCCCGCCTTTTGCAGGGCCTGGACAGTATTATGGATGTTTGACACCTTGGCAATAGCCAGATGCTCCATAGCGCCTGCCGAGGATTTGGCAACCAGCGCGGTCAGGCCCACGGCGCGGCGGCGAGGAATGACGAGTCCGTGCGCGCCCATGCCCTCGGCGCAACGGATGAGTGCGCCGAGATTATAGGGGTCGGTAATGCCGTCGGCAATAACGATAAAGGGCTTCTCACCACGCTCGGCGGCGATGGCCAGAATGTCCTCCACCGTAGAGTATTCCTTCTGCGCGACCATAGCGATCACGCCCTGATGGGGCACAAATCCCGCCAGACTGTCCAGCTTGGATTTATCCACCTCGACCACGGGGATTCCCTTTTCGATGGCCTCGGCCACCAGCACGACGATGGAACCCTCGCGATCGCCGCGGCGCACCAGTAGTTTATCTATGGTACGCTCCGAACGGAGCAGCTCACGAACGGCGTTGCGTCCGATCACCATGCCTTCGGTCTCGCGATCCTGCTCGCTCTCGTCGTACACCTCGGTATTGCGACGCTCAAACGACGGGCGGTCAAAGCGATCATCCTGCGCATGGCGGCGGTCACCTTCGTGCGGGCCCTTTGCACCGTAGGGCTTGCGGTAGCCGCCCTTGGAACCATCACCCGTTTTTTTGTCACGCCCACCGGCGAAATTCTTATCCATCGGGTATTTTTTTGTCCCTCCGCTCTTTTGGGGACGGTTTTTCTTATTCTGATCGTTGTACTCCATAGGACGTCCTTTCAAGCTTTATATAGTTGGTTTCATTATAACATATTTTTCGTTTTTTGTATAGAGCATTTCGGGATTTTTCGCAAAAAAGATTCTTTTTTCAGAGCAAAAACGCACCGCCGTTCGATAGGCGGTGCGTTTGAACAATCACAAAAATCAGCCGAGGATCGCGCGGGCTACGCGGCCAAGGCGGGCGATGCCCTCAACGATCTGCTCGTCGGAGGGGGTGGAGTAGTTAAGGCGGAAGCTCTGCGAGGGGGCAGCAGGGTCGCAGTTGAAGGTAGCACCCGGCACGATCATGAGCTTCTCGGCCATAGCAGCCTTGAGGAAGGCAGATGCATCCGCGCCGTCGGGCAGAGTAACCCAAATGAACAAGCCGCCCTCGGGACGGGTGAATTTAACCGACGCGGGCAGCTCCTTTTCCAGGCAGGAGAGCATAAGGCTGCACTTTCGGCCGTAGAGCGCACGGATGCGGTCGATATGAGCATCCAGATCGCACTGAGTCATGAATTTATAGCACAGCATCTGGAAGAACTGGTTGGTGTGAACGTCCTCGGACTGCTTGGCGACCACCATCTTGGCGGCGACCTCCTCGGGGGCAACCACGAATCCCACGCGCATACCGGCCGAGAGAATCTTGGAGAAGGAGGAGCAGTAGATAACCAGTCCCTCGTCGTCAAAGCTCTTGATGGTGGGAATCTCCTCGCCCGCAAAGCGCAGCTCGCCGTAGGGGTTATCCTCAAGGATCATGAGTCCGTGCTTCTTGCAGACCTCGTAGATGGCACGGCGCTTCTCAAGCGAGGTGGTGATACCCGCGGGGTTCTGGAAGGTGGGGATGACATAGAGAAGCTTGGCGTTGGGGGTGTTTTTAATGGTTTCCTCCAGCGCCTCGATATTCATGCCGTCGTCCTCCAGAGGCACGCCCACGGTGTTGTAGCCGCAGGAGCGAAAGGCATTCAGACCGCCGATGAAGGTGGGATTCTCGCAGATAACGGTATCTCCCTCATTGCAGAAGACCTTGGCGGCCAGCTCGATGCCCTGATTGCCGCCCGAGACGATAATGGTGGTATCGTTGAACTTGTCCCCGCCGGCAACCGACTTACCGATGCCCCACACCGTCTTCTGGCGCTCGGCCACGGCACGGCGCAGGGGCTCGTAGCCGTCGGTCGCGCCGTACTGCAGAGCAGCGGTGGACTCGCTCGCGAAGATTTCAGCGGCAAAGCGGGCAAGATCCTCCACAGGGAAGGATTCGGGCGCAGGATTGCCCGCGGCGAGGGTGATGGTATCGGCATCCTTGGGTGCCTTGAGAATTTCACGGATCGCCGAGGGCTTCAGCGAGGCGATCTTATTCGAAAACGTATAGTTCATATTCGGTTCCTTTCTATGTTCAGCAATAGAGTGTTAGATGGAGGATCAACGATCAACGCGATATTCGGTATCCGGCTTGCCGTCACCGTCGGTGTCAACGAGAACGGCATCCACAACACCGTCGCCCGTGTCGTCCACGTAGATCTTACCGCCTGCGGGATCAGCGGGCGCACGCAGGATGCGAATGATCTCCACGACACCGAAGACCACAGACAGCGCGATGACGATCCAGCCGAGGATCACCAGCAGCCAATGGATGACGGTAAAGGCGATATTAAGCAGAGCGGGCACAAAGAACAGGAGCACCACACCGAGGATGATGCGGATCAGCTCGCGCTTGAACTGCTC
>CAJGEA010000071.1 GCA_904502015.1 uncultured Clostridia bacterium
AAGGGAAAAACTTCTTTCAAGAAGTTTTTCCCTTCCCCCGCAAACAAAAAAGGAGAATCATATGGCTAAATACAGACAAGGTCGCATCAACGAAGAAATGTTCAAGGAGGCGGCGCAGATCATCCGCACGGTGCGCGACCCTCGCGTGAGCGAGGCGTTCGTCAGCGTGACGGGCGTGGAGGTCACGCCCGACCTCAAGTACGCGAAGATCTACTACTCCGCCATGAGAGGCGACAAGCGGCAGGTGCAGAAGGGGCTGGAATCCTCGGCAAGCTACATTCGCGGTCAGCTTGCCAAGAGTCTCAACCTCCGCATCACCCCCGAGCTGTCCTTCTGTGAGGACACCTCGATTGCCTACGGCGCGAAGATCGAGAAGATCATCAGCGGATTTACCTACACCAACGATACCCCCTCCGAGGTGAGCCCCGAGCAGAGCGATGCAGAGGAGAACGGCGATGTCTGATTCCACCTTCGCCCGCCTCTCGCGCGACGAGGCGATCGCCCGCATCAAGCGTGGCGTGGACTCGCTGGTGGTGTGCCACGTCCGCCCCGATGCCGACGCGCTGGGCTCGGCGCTGGCGGTCTGCCTGCTCCTCCGCGCAATGGACTGCCGCGCGTTATGCGCATGTGGGGACGAGGTCCCCGAGCGGCTTCGTTTCCTCGTCGGAGATATGCAGGAGAGCATCCTTGCGGAGAATCTGCCAGCCGATTTTGCCCCCGCGCAGATCATCACGGTGGACACCGCATCCCCCTCTCAGATGGGCGATCTTTATGAGAAATACCGCGGCGCGGTCACGCTCATGATCGACCACCACGGAAAGGGT
The DNA here is from genome assembly GCA_904502015.1 of uncultured Clostridia bacterium. Classification (GTDB taxonomy): domain Bacteria; phylum Bacillota; class Clostridia; order Oscillospirales; family CAG-272; genus CAMEON01. The sequence continues at coordinate 825 of CAJGEA010000071.1, forward strand.
ACGCCGTACGCCGACGGCTGGGTGCGTCCCGATGCGGCGGCAACGGGCGAGATGATCTACGACCTCGCCTGCGCCATGGTAGACCGAGGCATCATCCCTGCCCTGCCTGACGGCATTGAGCGGCTGCTCTACGCCGCCATCAGCTCGGACACGGGGTGCTTCCGCTACTCCAACGTCACCCCCGAAACCCACCGGTGCGCCGCCGAGATTCTGGAGCTTTCCCACCGCAACGGCTCGTTTGACCCTGCCGACGTCAATCACCGACTCTTTGAGGTCAAGTCCCCAAAGCTCCTCCTCGCCGAAAAGCTGGCGTTTGACCGCCTGCATCTGTTCGCCGACGGGCGGATCGGCATCGTGGATTTCCCCTTCTCGGTCAAGTCGGCGCACGGTCTGTCCGACGAGCATCTGGAAACCCTCGTAGACATCCCGCGCGGCATGGAGGGCGTGCAGGTTGCCGCCGCCATCCGCCAGCCCTCGGACGAGCCCGTATTCCGCGTGTCCATGCGCTCCTCGTGCCACGTGGACGTATCGGCGGTCTGCGCCACCTTCGGCGGCGGCGGCCACGTCCGCGCCGCAGGCTGTTCCCTCCGTGTCCCCACCATGGAGGATGCCGTGAACGCCGTCGCAGAGGCGATTCTGCGGGCGATGGGAGAATAATGAAATGAAAAGAACGCATGATGCCCGACGAGGCATCATGCGTTTTTCGCTATTTCTCGTAGATCCTCTCCACCTCGGACGGGTCCATGCGGAAGAACTGCCACACCATGTAGGCGGTGGTGGCGACCGCGAGGACAGCGGTAAAGATCACGGTGGGGGTGTCCCACCACGTGCCGCCGCCGAGGGTGGGCATCAGGTGGCCGCAGAAATCGTAGACGGCGTGGAGCGCCACGCACAGCCAGAGGTTAGCGGTTTTCAGCAGCACCACGGCGCACATCGCGCCGATCAGGAAGGAGTATCCAATCTGCAAGAACACCGCCCCGGGGGACGAACCCGCCACCAAATTGACGAGATGCACCGCGCCGAACACCGCCGAGGTTAGTAGGATACTGACAAACAGACCCATACGGGTGCGCCTGCGTTTCTCGGCGAACATCAGCAGGATGACGCCGCGAAACGCCAGCTCCTCAAAAAGTCCGATCGCCAGACATTCCAGCGTGAACCACACGATATAGCGCGGCGCTTTGTAAACGAGGTAGGCATCCCCCCACAAAAGCGAGAGGGTGGGCAGGTTGTTCACCACCACGAGGATGGAAGGAAGCACCCACAGAATGGAGCGCCAGAACGGCTTTCGCACGGGATTGAGCACGCGGTAGCCCTCGGTCAGAAGGAGCGCGAGGAACACCACCGCGCCCACCGCGCGGGTGAGCGTCATGGCTATGAGGGGTTGAAGCACCTCGTCCGCCGTGAAGGTGGGCTTGGCCAGCTCCAGATAGAGTAGCGCGGGGATGGCCGCCGCCATGATGGCGAGGCAAACCTTACGATTCAGCCGAAAAGCGGGGCGGGTATCACTCACGGTGTTCCCTCCCCCGCTTGGCGGGACGCCGTGCGGTCGGACGGCGATCCAACCACAGTTCAATGGTCAGAAGGACGGTACCGCCCACGATCAGCACCACCGATACGAGCTGAGAGGGCGACCAGAAATCCACGAAGGTCTGGCCACGGTAGTCGTTTCGCAGATACTCAGCGATAAAGCGCCACACGCCGTAGGTCAGCATATAGACGGGCATCTCGTACCGCTTGCCGCGGAGGAACCACCACAGCAGGAAGCCCGAGAGCGCGAAAAGGAACAGCGCCTCAAAGAGCTGGACGGGCACCATCCGCACGGGCGGCTGATCCGTGCCGTTGACGAACATGGGGATACCGTACCACGCCTCGGTGGGTGCGCCGTGGCAGCAACCCGCCATGAGGCACCCGAGCCGCCCAAAGCCGTGCGCCACCGTAATGCAGGCGGGGGCAATGTCGCTGACGGTACGGAAATTCCGCACGTGGTAGCCGTCGCGAAAGCAGAAGTGCCCCACAATGAAATAGCCAATGATGAACACCGCCGTGCCGCCGATGAGTCCGCCGTAGAAGGTCGCGCCCGTGCTCTGGTTGATCTCAAAGCGCCCCAGCGCGGCGATATTATAGAGCCCCTGCGTCACCACCGCCGCGCCGTAGCCCAAAACCACGGCGGCCACGGTATGAAACAGAAGCAGATTCTGAAACCGCGCGCGAAGCCCTCTGCGATCCGCCATGAGGCGGATGAAGACCATGCACACGATCACGCCAACGGTCATGAGGATGCTGTAAAAATCCAGACCGAAAAACAGCTCGTAGGGATACATGAGGAATTCTCCTTATGAGATAAGTGGTTTTGCTATAAATCAATCGTCCTTCGTTCGAGCGAGGGACAGTGCGCCGCCTGCCACCAGCAGGGCCACCGTGCTGACCGAGAGAACCGAGCCGCAGCCCTTCTTCTTCTTCTTCTTCTCGTCGATATCGATGCCGATGATGGTCGTTGTGGTGTCCTCGGTGTCATTCTCCGACGTGTTCGTGTCGGCAGACGTTCCCGCCCCGGTATTGGCATCCGACTCGGGGGTAGTCACATCAGGGGTATCGGGGGTGGTGGCGCTATCGCTCTCACTCTCGCCGGAAGTCTCGTCGGAGATCTCACTGCCATTGAGTTCTACCGCCTGCGCGTCCAGGAGAGCAGCGGCATCCGCCGTCAGGGGCGCGGCGAAGATGGTGTTGTAGCTCATGCTGTCCGCGCCCGCGTTGCAGACGTAGAGCACGTCGTCGATCACAATAATGCGTGTCACGCGGTCGCCGTAGCCCTCGGGCACGGCAACGGTGGAAACGGTTTCGTAGGAGCTGTCATCCAGCACGGTTACGGCCGCGCCGTCCTTGGCACCCACCAGCAGGTAAGCACCCTCGTGGGCCACGCAGTACGCGCCCGAAAGCTCAATGACATCAGCGCAGGCCGTACCCGTGGGATCGATCTTCATGATGCCGCTGCCGCCCTCCTTAAAGGAAGCGCACAGCCACACCGTGCCGTCCTCATCCACCGCCATGTACTGGCCCTCGTCCAGCGTCTTTTCAGCAGTCTTGACAGCACAATCGGGCTCGGAGAAGATAATCACGCCGCCGTCGCCAAAGTCCTCGTTGAGCTCGGGCGTTGCGGGATCAGTCACGTCGAAGCAGTACAAAGCATCGTAGGTGTAGTTGGTCATGACGTAGCAGAGGTAGCGGTCGCCGACCTTGGCCACCTCCACGCCGTTGACGCCCACCTTGATGCCGCCCTCGTCGCCGGGCTCGCCGAACTCGTACACAGGGCCCTCGTAGACCTCCTCCAGCGTACCGTCCTCCCGCTGGGAGGCGATGCCAAGGTTGACTACGTTGTAGTTTTTGGAGAAGGCAAAGCCGACGTACACGTAGCCACGGTCGTCGGTGTCAATGCCCTTGGCGTAGGAAAAGGGCGAGCCGCTCAGACCGCTCTCGCCGTCGTAGCGGTAGTAGAGGTCGGTCACAACACCGCTGTGGGTATCCATCACCACCACGCCGCGCACGCCCGAGCCGCCGTTCAGCGTACCCATGTAGGCGTAGCGTCCATCGGCTGACATGGCAAAGCCGCGCATGTTGATGGTGCAGGCAAGCAGCGTATCGTCTACCTCCTCCACGCGCTCATACCACCATACGTCGGCGTATTCGGGCGCAAGCTCGGACGTGACGTAATCCATGTCCTGGAAAAATAACGCCTTCAGCTCCACCGACTCCCACGCGGAAGCGGTCACGTCGGAGGACAGCGCGGACACGCCCACCGAAAGTGTGAGAGCACAGAGCGCAAGCGTGAGGATCACAGCAAGCGTACGTTTCATAATGCATTCTCCTTTGTATAAATTCAAATACAAAAACTAACAAATTGGGGTTTGTAGGAGAGCGGGCAACCTAACCGAGGCCCCCTCCGGGAGGGGGCTCCCGCGTAGCGGGTGGGGGAGAGTGCGTTGTCGGAAAGTCCATGTGGACCAACGGTTACGCGGGCTCCCTCCGTCATGCTTCGCATGACACCTCCCTCCCGGAGGGAGGCTTCGTTAGGGTATCGCAAACCCACCGATAAATCCAAATTTGAAAACCACTTTTCCCTCGGGTGAAATGTCAGGCGCGCGATACCCAACCCCGAGCCAAAGCTGTGCCGCAGGCACAAATCCAAATTTGAACCCATTACAGCCCGGCGAAGTCGTCGTCCGAATCGTCGTCTGCGGGGTTGGAGGCGCCCGGAGCGCGGCCGTTCATGCGCATCTCCATGTAATCCTGCTTGGTGATGAGGAGCTTGCGGGGCTTATTGCCGTCGGCGGGGCCGACGATACCCATCTCCTCCATCTGGTCAATGATCTTAGCGGCGCGCCCGTAGCCCAGCTTGAGACGGCGCTGGAACATGGACGTGGACACCTTGCCCTCGTTGATGGCGACCTCCACGGCGTCCCAGAACTTGGAATCCTCGCCGTCGTTGCCGCCGAGTCCGTCGAAGTCGTCCAGCGAGAGCTGCTCGCCGCCCTTCTTCTTGCCGGCGGCACACTTGGCCGCCTCGATCTCGATCTGGTTGGTAAATTCCTCGTCGTAGTGAGCCTTTTCGTTATGCTCCTTGATGAAAGTCACCACGCGCTCTACCTCGCTGTCGCTGACAAACGCGCCCTGCGCACGCATGGGCTTGGTCGCGCCGACGGGGGCAAAGAGCATATCACCGCGGCCGATGAGCTTGTCCGCGCCCACAGTGTCAATGATGGTACGGGAGTCGATCTGAGAGGCAACCGTAAACGCGATACGCGAGGGGACGTTGGCCTTGATCAGACCCGTGATGACGTCCACCGAGGGACGCTGGGTACCGATGATGAGGTGAATGCCCGCGGCTCTGGCCTTCTGCGCCAGACGGCAAATGGCGGTTTCCACCTCGGAGGGGGCGGTCATCATGAGGTCGGCCAGCTCGTCGATGATGATGACCATTTGAGGCATGGGAGGCCGCTCGGGATCGCCCGCCGTGACCTCGTTGTAACCCGCGATATTACGCACGCCGACCTCCTCGATCAGCTCAAAGCGGCGCTCCATTTCGTTGACCGCCGAGTTGAGCGCGCCCGCCGCCTTCTTGGGATCGCTGACGATGGGGGCGTAGAGGTGAGGCAGATCGCGGTACATGGTAAACTCGACCTTCTTCGGGTCGATGAGAATGAGCTTGACCTCGTCGGGCTTCGCCTTGTAGAGAATACTCATGATGATGGAGTTGATGCACACCGACTTACCCATACCCGTGGCACCCGCGATGAGCAGGTGGGGCATTTTGTAGATGTCCATGATGACGGGACGGCCCGACACGTCGGCACCGAGGCAGGCCGCGAGGCGGCTCTTGTGATTCTGGAATTCGGGGGTTTCGATCAGATTGCGGAGGTAGACCGTGGCGGCGTGCGCGTTGGGCACCTCGATACCCACGGCGGCCTTGCCGGGAATGGGCGCTTCGATGCGCACGCCCGACTTGGCCAGGCCCATGGCAATATCGTCCACGAGATTGGCGATGGAGCGCACGCGGATACCTGCCTCGGGCTTGACCTCAAAGCGGGTAATGGTGGGGCCACAGGAGCAGGAAATCTCGCGGATGCCGATGCGGAAGCTCTCCAGCACGGCGCGAAGGGTGCGGGTATTCTCGGCGATCTCGGCCTCGTCGGCCTCGTAGCGGGAGCTGCCCCGCGTGAGAATGTCAATGGGGGGGAACTGGTACTCGGGCGCGGGAGCGATCTCCTCGCCCGTGGCGGAGGAAATGACCACCTCCTCCTCGGCGAGTCCCTGCTCCACGATGGCGGAGGTATCGGATTTCAGAATGCGCACCGTGGTGGTGGGCATATCGTCAATAGGGGACTCATCCTCGCCGTCATCGGATTCCACGGTATAACGCACCGATCCGGAGCGGCCCGTGCGGCGGGTGCCCTCGGTGTCGAAGGGCAGATCCTCGGGATCGTCCGAGAAATCCACCTCCATCGTATCGGTGGGAACGGGCGGCAGATCTTCGGCCGCGGTATGCTCGGCGTAGCCGTAGGAGGGCTCGGCGGTAGACTCGGCAGGATCGGTATCGGGTACCGATACGGTATCGTCAAAGGGCAGAATATTGTCGGCGGAACGGGGAGGGCGATCACTTCCCTGCCCGTCGGGCGATTCGTCGGGCGTAGTGGCGTCGGTCACGTCCGCGCCGACGGGCTCTCCGTCGCGTACTACCTCACCCGTATCGGGATCGATGAGCAGCATACGGCGGTCGTCACTACGACGGTCATCACCGCGGTCGTCACTACGACGGTCGTCACTACGACGGTCATCACGGCGGTCATCCTCGCTGCGTTCCTTTTTGCTCTTCTTTTCTTTATGCTTGGAAGGAGTCACATCATCCTCGGAACCGTCATCCTCCCCGTCATCCATAGACGCGGTCTTGATGCGGCGGCGGCGCGCTTCTCTCTCCTCGCGCTCCACCGTAAGCTGCTCCTCGCGGCGCTCTCGCTCGGCGCGCGCCTCGGCGCGGCGCTCGCGGCTCTCTCTCACGGATTTACGGAAGCAGGAGAATACGTAGGCAGGCGTCACACCCGCAAGGCACATCACGATGAAGGGCAGGGTCACCAGCGCCAGCGCCAGCGTGCCGTACACACCCAGCGCGTAGCCCAACCAGTAGCCCAGGAATCCGCCGATCACGCCGCCACTTTGGTACGTTGCGCCGGAGTGGAAGAGATCCGCCATTGGATGATACGTATCCCTGTGCACAAAAACGTGAATGACCGCCGACACGAATATCATGAGCACGGCAGACAGCACCGAATTGAGCACTAAAATTCCCTCACGGCTGTACTTGCGCCACATCACAGCCAGCACCACGAGCAGAACGGGGATGGCGGCGGCCGTCCAGCCCATCACGCCAAAGAAGCCGTAGCAAATGTAGTAGCCCAGCCAGCCCGCGTGGCTCTGCCCGGGGGAGCGGGGCGCGCCGATGGCATTGAGCACCATGAGCACGCCGAGGAGCAGGCCGATCGCCCCTAAAATATAGGGCAGATACTGCTCCGAAAAAAAAGTGCTCTTTGCTCTCTTGACCATTTGCGCATCAGACGCTTTCCCCTTATTCTGCGCGTCCTCCTCTGGGCTGCGGGAGGCAGCGGTGGACTTTTGGGTTTTGGTCCCGGTTCCGGTTTTCGCTTTTTTTGTCGCCTTGGCCGGATGGCGATCCGCCGTGGTCGCGGCGCGGGACTTGGTCGCGGATGAGCTTTTGTTGCCGCGCGCGGCCGTACCGGTGGCGTTCTTCTTGGCTTGGGTCTGGGACGGAGTCTTGCGTTTGTTTGTCTTGGCCATGAATTTCTCCTTTTTTCGATTTGTCACTTCGTTAGTTTCTTGTCAAATTTTGCGAATTTTGGCATATTTCGATCGGCATAGACGGCGCGAGGCGGCACACACTATGCCATAGGATATACGTAATTTTATTATATCACAAACAAAAAAGGATTGCAAGAGCGTATGCACAAATATTTAGGCAAGACAAGTAAAATTTCGAGGCACGGAGCAAGAGCGCGAAAGGATGCGGAGACGGCCGCACGGCGTGGCATGCGGTATGCCGCAGTGCGCGCCGCGCTATACGCCTTGGCGGGGTTGGGCGCGGGACTGCTCAACGGGCTGCTGGGTGCGGCGGGGGGCATTTTGCTGGTGACGGTTCTGCCAGTCCTGCCTCGCTTGTTTGCCGAAGATGCCGCACCGCAGGATCGGCGGGACGTGCTGGCAACCTCTATGGCGGTGATGCTCCCCGTGTCGGTGGTGTCCCTGATTCTGTATTTTCTGCGGGGACTTCAGCCCCCGACCGAGCTGCTCTCGGCCATCTGGCTTCCCTCGCTGATCGGAGGTCTCATCGGCGCGTGGCTGCTCGACCGCCTGCCCGTGCGAACGGTGAAGATTTTGTTCGCCCTGCTCGTATTGGTGTCGGGCGTGCGGATGGTGTTTGGGTGATTTCTCAAATTGGGGTTTATCGGGCGCGGGCTTGCAGGGGCGTTGCCCCTGCACCCCACCAGAAACCCTTTTGAAAAAGGGTTTCTGGACTTCCTAAAACTTCAACAAAATATATTTTGCAATGGTTTTTGAAATATATTTTTAGAGGTTCTTGAGGGGGTCTGGGGGAA
>CAJGEA010000072.1 GCA_904502015.1 uncultured Clostridia bacterium
ACGATGAGGGCGTTGCCGCCTGCGGGGACGGATATGCCCGTTACGGTCAAGGGCTGTGCATCTGTGACGGCGGGCGTGGGCTGCAGAATGCCGTTGACGTAGTAGCTGACCGAGCCGTCAACGTAGGAGAGAGGATAGAGCGTGATCCCGCCTTGGGTATACGCGCCCAGGTCGTCGGTCACGGTCAGATCGGTGTACGTCTCCGAGCCCGTGTTGACGAGGCTGACGATATAGGTCACGGTGTCGTCCGCCGTGTAGGTGTCAACCAAAGCTCGCTTGGTCGCTGACAGCACCTCGCGGATCTCTCCCGTGACGGTGTTGGAGTTGACGACCGTACCGTTGTAGATCAGGGTAGCGCGATTGGTAAAGGTTGCCAAAATGCGATCTCCTTTCGTGAGCAAAGGGTGGACGGAGGGCGCGAGGCCCTTCCGTGTAGCGTGTGAAAAAGAGGGGGAACCCCCTTAACAGACTATGCACCGAAGGAGAGTACGGCGACAGATTTCGACAATACGGAAAACCCATCGCCGCAGTGCAGCGATGGGCTTTGTATGTTATGATTTTATGCCTGCTCGAATACGTAGCTGCCTGCCGCCAGCTTGATCACGAGTGCCTTACCGCAGGAGGTACGGTCGTAGGTGTCGAGGCGGACGATCTCGCCGTTGACCTTCATGGTGTCGGCATCGGTCAGCACGGGGAGGTACAGCGTGGCATCCACGGGCACGGTTGCCTTGTAGACGAAGCCATCCTCGGTGCTCCACTCGGACTCGATGAGTCCGCTTCGGGAATCGTAGGAGGCCTTGACGTGGGTGATGCGCTCCTGACCCGCGGGCATTTCTTCGGGGGTGCGGGTGTCGGGCTTGGGCTGGAGGATGGGGGCGGCAAAGCCGGGGGCCTCCTCGGTGGTTTCAATGCCCGCTACGTGACGGTACATCCACTCCTGCACCGCGCCGTAGGCGTAGTGGTTAAAGGAGTTCATGCCCACATCACCAAAGCCCGTTGCCTTGGTGTAGGAGTTCCAGCGCTCCCAAATGGTGGTCGCGCCCTGATATACGCTATACAACCACGAGGGGTTGTCGGTCTGCAGGAGCAGGGAATAGGCCAGGTTGTTCTCGCCGTTTTCGGCCAGAATCTCGCAGAGAATGCAGGAGCCCACAAAGCCCGTGGAGAGCTTGTAGCCGTTGTCGATGATCTTCTGCTTGAGGGCGGCGACGGCGGCGGCGCGGCGCTCGGGGATGAGAAGATCGTTGCGCAGTGCCAGCAGGTAGCCGCACTGGGTACGCATTTCGGGAATCAGATCGCCTTCCTCGTTGCAGTAGGTGGCGCGGAAATGGTCGCGCACCTGCCCGTAGAGCGCGTCGTAGTGGGCGGCGCGGTCAGCCTTGCCGATGGCGCGGGACATGGCGGCCATGTAGCGCGCGTCCATGGCGTAGTAGGCGACAGAGATGTAGCGGTTGTCGGTGCCCTCGTAGGCCAGCCAGTCGCCGTAGGTGGGGTTGGGGCCCTGCAGGGATGTGGTCGCCAGCCAATCCATATATCGCTCCATCGAGGCGTAATGCTCCTCAATGATGGCGGTGTCGGCGTACATCTTCCACATGGTGTAGGGAACGATGATGCCCGCGTCGCTCCACGCCGCACCGCCCCAGCCGACGACGCGGGAGTGGGGGATAACGTCGGGGTACATGCCGCTCTCATGCTGGGAGTCGCGCGCGTCCTGCAGCCACTTGTGGAAGAAGCCCGATACGTCGGCGTTGTAGGCGGCGGTACAGCAGAATGCCTGGGTGTCACCCGTCCAGCCAAGGCGCTCGTCGCGCTGAGGGCAGTCGGTGGGGACGGACAGATAGTTGCCGCGCTGGCCCCAGAGGATGTTGGAGATCAGTTGGTTCACATCGGCATTCGAGGTTTCCATCGTGCCGATCTCGCGGGTGGCAGAGCCTACCACGAGGGCGGTCAGGTTCGTGAATTCCACGGCCTCGGTGGCGCTGATCTCCAGGTAACGGAAGCCGAAGAAGGAGAAGGTGGGGCAGTAGGACTCGCCCGCCTCGTCGCCGCGCAGGACGTAGTAGATCTTGGCCTTGGCCGAGCGGTAGTTGATGGAGTAGATGGAGCCCTCGGGGTTGTCGTTGCCGCGGGATTCCAGACCCGAATCGTTGAGCATCTCACCCACGCGTACCTGCACGGTCGCGCCCTTTGCGCCCTTGACCGTGAAGGCAGGGAAGCCCACCATGTTCTGGCCGAGGTCGATTACCGCCGTCTCCCCTGCGGCGAGCGTGAAGGCGTTGGTGTCGGACAGCTCGCGGACAACGTGAATCTTGCCGTACTCCGAGCCGTTGTCCTCGGTGCCGTTGTAGACTGTGACGGTCTTGGGGGTGCGCTCCATGCCGTCCCGTACCATGATGGTGGGGCCGACCTGGGGAGTCACGAAAATGTCGCGCTCCTCGGTGGTGGCAGCCTGCCACTCCATGTCAGCCAAGCCGCTTGAGATGGCGGCGGCGGTGGGGTGGCTCGCGTCGTAGTATTCGCCATCCCACAGATCAGCCGTGCGGATCGCACCGCCAAAGGCAGACTGCCATGCCGAGTCGGTGTAGATCACGCGCTCGCCGTCACCGTCCAGCAGGTGAATGGCGGCGAGGAAAGCGGTGTGAGTCTCGCCGTAGGTACCAAGCGCGATGCGGCCGTGATACCAGCCGGGGGCGACGGCGGCGACGAGGACGTTCTCGCCGTCCTTCAGATAGGGAGTGAGATCGTAGGAGTAGTAGAGCACGCGGCGGCGGTAATCGGTCCAGCCGGGCTTAAGCTCGTCGTAGACCGTGTTGCCGCGCCCGTCGGAGCGTCCCACGCGACGGCCGTTGCACCACAGATCAAAAATGCCCATGGCGGTGGCGTCGATACGGGCGGATTTCACACCGCTCACCGTAAAGATACGGCGGAAAAGGGGCAGCCCCCCACGGTCGGGGATGGGGGCGAACTGGTCAGCCTTGGTCAGGTGGCTCTCCCAGGGGTTCTTTTTAGGCTCTGTATTGGGGGGGCAGATGGAGGTCAGCCAAGACCCTCTGCCGTTTGTCATTTGATCCTTGCTCATAGAATCGATCCTTTCTGTGCGATGTGTTGCGATTGCACGTTTTCTTCACCAAAGCAATCGCCTGGAATATTATACCACATCTCGCATAAAATGGCAAGTACTTTTGTGAAAAATATCCATATGCCTGACGCAAAAATTGCCCGAAAAATTTTTGAAAAAGTATTGACAAAATGAGGTAAGTGTGGTACAATACTTGGGTAAATGAAGCGAAACCGCCCGGTTTCCACCGTGCCGCCCGAGAGCGCGCTCGGTTGATAGACGCAACCGCCTCCCCTGCGAGGTGGGATTTTGTGTGCCGGGGCTGTCGCTTCGGTACAATTTTTTGTTTTGGAGGTGTTTACCTATCGCCGCGAATGCTAAAGAAAACCAGACTCCCCTGAACGAGGCCATTGATCTCAAGGAGATCCGCGTCGTCACCGCTGACGGAGAGCCCCTCGGAATCATGAGCTCCAAGGAAGCCCTCAAGATCGCCTATGAAAAGGATCTGGATCTGGTTATGATCGCCCCTCAGGCCACTCCGCCTGTATGCAAGATCATGGACTACGGAAAGTTCTGCTTTGAGAAGCAGAAGCGTGAAAAGGAAGCGAAGAAGAAGCAGCAGACGGTTGAGCTCAAGGAGATTCAGCTTTCCTGCCGCATCGATACCCACGACTACGAAACCAAGCTCAATCAGGCAAGAAAGTTCCTGACAAGCGGCAACAAGGTTCGCGTGGTTATGAAATTCCGCGGCCGCGAAATGAGCCACCAGACTATTGGACGCGAGCTGCTGGAGAAGTTCCTTGCCGATACGCAGGACGTCGGCTCGTGCGACAAGAAGCCCGTTCTGGACGGTCGCTTCATGAGCATGGTGATCAGCCCCCTGTCCACGAAGTCTAAGTAAGCATCCGCAGGTGGCACGTGCCAACGGCACAGTCCACCGGCATGATGGAAACCCCGCATATATACCCCCTGTATTCATCCCGCTGCGGCGCGCCTCGGTGAGCCCTGCGGTGTTGATACGCTGAAAAGCGTTGCTTTTCAGCAAAGGCTATCCGTGCGACACCCATTGCGCGGAGGTCAATATAACGAAAGAAGGAAGAACAAAATGGGAAAGGTTAAGACACACAAGGCATCTGCTAAGAGATTCTCCGTTACCGGCACCGGTAAGGTGAAGCTCAACCACTGCCATCACCGCCATAATCTTGGCAAGAAGACCTCCAAGAGAAAGAGACATCTGCGTACCGCCGCGATTCTGAGCGCTGCTATGACTGCGAACATCAGAACGCTGGTTCAGAAGTAATCCGCACAACGACGAAGTATAGGAGGAAAGAAAAATGGCAAGAATTAAGGGCGCAATGATGACGCGCAAGAGAAGAAATAAGGTTCTGAAGGCTGCTAAGGGCTACTGGGGCAGCAAGTCCAAGCACTTCAAGATGGCTAAGCAGGCCGTCATGAAGAGCGGCAACTACGCATTCGCCGGCCGTCGCATGAAGAAGCGCGACTTCCGCCGTCTGTGGATCACCCGTATCTCTGCCGGCTGCAAGGCAAACGGCATGAACTACTCTACCTTCATGAACGGTCTGAAGAAGGCAGGCATCACGCTCAACCGCAAGATGCTCTCCGAGATCGCTATCTCTGATAAGGCAGCGTTCACCGCTCTCTGCGAGCAGGCAAAGGCCGCTCTCTGATTGCAACACATAAAAACCCGGTGATGACCCCATCATCCGGGTTTTTATCATTGAAAGGACGCTTTTGCACAGCAAAAGCAGGGATAAAAAATGAGTATTCGATATGACGGAGAGATCATTTCGTCCCGCCAGAACCGCCGCATTGTGGAGCTTTGCAAGCTGGATGACCGCCGCGCACGAGAGAAAAATCGGCGCTTTCGCTTTGACGGCGTGAAGCTGCTCTGCGAGGCGATCCGCCGCGGCGTCCCGCTCTGCGAGGTGTATCTGCGCGTGGGTACGGCGCAAAAGGTGGCTGACCGTATGACGGAGCTGTACGGCTATACCTTGACGGATGCCAAATGTCCGATTTTCGGCGTTGAGGACGAGTTGTTTGATCGAATTTCTGAAGAAAATGCGCCCGAAGGCGTAATTTGTGTGGCAAACTATATTGACAAATGCCACAAAATGAATACAATATATAATAAAGAAGATGGAATCCTGTCGGCCGAGGCCCCCGTCATCCTGCTGGAGTCGGTGCGTGATCCTCTCAACGTGGGCGCCATCATCCGCTCGGCGGCGGCGCTCGGGGTGGGATACCTCGTGCTGAGCGCCGACTGCGCCGACATTTATCATCCCCGCACCGTGCGCGCCGCTATGGGCCCCCTGTTCTCCATGCCGATTACCCGCGTGGACGACCTGCCCGAGGCCATTCGCGTGCTCCGTGAGGCGGGGCGCACCATCTATGCCGCCGCGCTGGACGAGGATGCCGCCCGCTTGGGCGAGATCACGCTACCCCGGCCTGCGGGTGCGGTGATCGGCAACGAGGGACACGGGCTGTCCCCCGCGACGGTCGCGGCGTGCGACCGCGCGGTCTATATCCCCATGCAAGCCGATACCGAGTCCCTCAACGCGGGCGTCGCGGCCGCGCTGATCATGTGGGAGCTTTGTAGGAAATAACTCCGGCCGACGAGCCAAAAAGGAAGGAGGTGCCGTTCCTGTGAAGGATCGCCTATTTGATATCTGGTTTTCTCTGCGGTGCGGTATCGCCAACCGCGAGTTCCGCCCCGTGCTGGAACGGTACGAATCCACCTACGATCTGTTCGAGGCCGAGGCGAGCGAGCTGGCCTCCCTTCCGTGCTCCGAGAATCTGCGCCGCGCGCTTGCCGATAAGTCGGTGGAGGAGAGCTACCGCATTCTCCACTACTGCGAGCAAAACGGCGTGGGTCTGATCTTCTGGCAGGACGAGGCCTACCCCGATGCCCTCCGAACCCTGTCCGATCCGCCCGTTCTTCTGTACGTCAAGGGCAAGCTGCCCGATATGAACAACCGCCTCTCCGTCAGTGTGGTCGGCACGCGGAAAATGAGCGAATACGGCAAGCGCATGGCGTATAAAATAGGCTATGAGCTGGGCACGGCGCGCGCCGTCGTGGTGTCGGGTATGGCACTCGGCAACGACAGCGTCGCCGCCGCAGGCACCATCGCCGCAGGCGGACAAACCGTGGCGGTGCTGGGCTGTGGCATTGATCTCGTCTATCCCCCCGAGCATACCCGCCTGTGCCGCGAGATCGAGGGGCACGGCGCGGTGATCACCGAATTTCCTCCGTCCACACCGCCCGAGGGACGCAATTTCCCGATTCGTAACCGCATTATCAGCGGTCTGGGGCAAGCCGCTCTCATTATTGAGGCTGACAAACGTTCGGGTGCTCTTATCACCGCCAAGACCGCTTTATCTCAAGGACGTGACCTGTATGCCGTTCCCGGCAACGTGGGAGACGACAATACCGCAGGCACGAACGAGCTGATCCGCGATGGCGCGGTGGTGGCACTCCGCGCACGCGATCTTCTGGAAAATTATACCCATCTGTACGGCACTGAACTGGATATGGCACGCCTGCTTCAAGCTGAACGAAACCCTATCGACCCCGATGACACGCTGGAACGGCTGGGTGTTTGCAGTCGCCGCTATACGCCGAAGGGTCGGGAACGGGATAAGGCAGAAGTGCCGGCTCAGGCATCCATCCGCCGTGCGCCTACACCGTCCGCACCGCCGATCGAAGAACGGCAGGAGCGTGTTACAGCCAGTCCGCCGCCCTCAAATCCCCACGTGGGAGACGCATCCGAGCGCGTGGTGGCGTCCCTTACTGAAACCCAGCGCGGCATATTTACCGCCCTGCCGCTGGATCGCGCCGTCCCCGTGGACTACCTCGTCCGTGAGGGTTTTTCCATGACCGACATCATGGCGTCCATGACCATCCTTGAGATCAAGGGTCTGGTCGTGTCCCTGCCAGGCGGTCTTTACGCAAGAAAATAATCGGAGGAGCGCGGTTGCCCCGTGGCAACCGCCGCTTCCGTCAGAATAGAAAGGAAACCGTTACATGGCAAAGCAGAATCTTGTCATTGTGGAGTCGCCCTCCAAGGCGAGTACCATCAAGGGCTATCTTGGATCCAACTATAAGGTGATGGCATCGGTCGGACACGTCCGTGACCTGCCCAAGAGCACCATGGGCGTGGATATCGACAACCATTTTGAAGCACATTATATCAACATCCGCGGCAAGGGTGATCTCATCCGCGAGCTCCGCAAGGAGGCCAAGGCCGCCAATAAAGTATTCCTCGCGACCGACCCTGACCGAGAGGGTGAGGCCATTTCCTGGCACCTTGCCACGGCGCTGGGCATTCCCGAGGCGCAGGTGCAGCGCGTGACCTTCAACGAGGTGACCAAGACGGTGGTCAAGGCGGCCATCAAGCAGCCCCGCCCCCTGGATATGAATCTGGTCAACGCCCAGCAGACCCGCCGTATTCTCGACCGTATCGTGGGCTATAAGCTCTCTCCCTTCCTGTGGAAGACGGTGAGAAGCGGTCTGTCGGCAGGCCGCGTGCAGTCGGTGGCCACCAAGATCATTGTAGACCGAGAAAACGAGATCCGCGCCTTCGTCCCTGAGGAGTACTGGACGATTGACGCTACCCTACTCGCCGAGGACGGCAAGCCCTGCGTGGCCCGCTTCTGGGGCGATTACGGCGGCAAGGTGCGCCTTACCGACGAGGCATCCGCCATGAAGGTGGTAAACGCCGTCAAGGGTCAGTCCTTCGTGGTGTCCTCCATCAAGCGTGCGACGAGAAAGAAGCACCCCGCGCCCCCCTTCACCACCTCCACCATGCAGCAGGAGGCATCCCGTAAGCTGGGCTTCCAGTCCCAGCGCGTCATGCGCGTGGCGCAGGAGCTCTACGAGGGTGTCAACCTCGGCTCGGAGCTGGGCGGCGTACAGGGTTTGATTACCTATATGCGTACCGACTCCCTCCGTGTGTCGGCCGACGCGCAGGCGGCCGCCGAGGCACTCATCCGTGAGAAGTACGGCGACCGTCACTATCCTGAGCGTCCTCGTGTGTATAAGACCCGATCCAACGCGCAGGATGCCCACGAGGCGATCCGCCCTGTTCGCGTGGAGATCGAGCCCACTATGGTGCGCAAGCAGCTCTCGGCTGACCAGTATAAGCTCTACAAGCTCATCTGGGAGCGTTTCATTGCCAGCCAGATGGAGTCCGCCGAACTGGCCACCCTCACCGTGGATTTTGATTGCAAGGGATATCTGTTCCGCACGAGCGGCTACACCGTGACATTCCCCGGCTACATGGCGGTCTATGAGGAATCCTCGGATGACGGCCGCGCCAAGCCCCTCGCCGATGAGCCCGAGGAGCAGCGCGATCTGCGTATGCCCGATCTTGACGAGGGTGAGGTACTGAGGTCGGATAGCATTGATCCGAACCGCCACTTCACCGAGGCGCCCCCCCGCTACACCGAGGCATCCCTCATCAAGCTGCTGGAGGAGAAGGGAATCGGTCGTCCGAGTACCTTTGCCACCATCATTACCACCATCATCTCCCGTAGCTACGTCCAGCGCGAGGGTAAGTCCCTCCTGCCCACCAAGCTCGGCGAGGTGACCAACGATATCATGCTGCGGAACTTCTCCACCATCGTGGACGAGAAGTTCACCGCCCGCATGGAGGACGATCTGGACGCCATCGAAGGCGGACGGGACACTATGCTGGAGGTGCTGGAACGCTTCTGGGGCAAGTTTGAGAAACAGCTTTCAGCCGCCGAGTCCACCATCGGTCAGATCAGCGTGGAGATTCCCGCCGAGGTC
>CAJGEA010000073.1 GCA_904502015.1 uncultured Clostridia bacterium
GTTTGTTTGTGGTATAATGTTTCATGAAGTGGTTGAGTCCTCTCTGTTGATTTGGGTTGTGGTGACTTTATTTTAACAGAACTCAATCACTTTTTCTATTCTTTTTTTATTTTCGGTCTCACATCTATTGTAACACTACATATTCCTGTCCGAAAATTCCATTTGGCTCTTGTAATTGCGCTCGACTTGTGGTATAATGAGCGAAAGAGTACTATTTGAACACATATGTAAAAAGGATTTTATGGATAAAATTTTCAACCCGAACCCCGCTCTCCCCGAGTTCGTGGGACGCACGGTGCTGGACACCGTCGGACTGGTGATCCCTTCCATCGACGCGGCTCTGCGCGCTGAGATGGATCTCCCCGACGACATCCGCGCGCTGGGCACCATCAGCTCGCGCACGGGCGCGGCAGGACAGATCTGCGCCATTGACGAGGCGCTCAAGAATACCAACGCCATCCTCGTGTCGGTGGAGCTTCCCCGCGATACCAAGGGCTGGGGCGGTCACGGTAACTACATCGTGGTCGGCGGCCGCGACGTCAGCGACGTTCGCCGCGCCGTGGAGATCGCCTTGGAGCTGACCGAGCGCAACGCGGGCGAGGTATACATCAATTCGGCGGGGCATCTGGAATTTGCTTACTCCGCCAGCGCAGGCGCGGCTCTCGCCGCGGCGTTCGGCGCCCCCGTCGGGCAGGCTTTCGGCTTCATGGCCGGCTCTCCCGCCGCTATCGGTCTTGTCATGGCAGACAAGGCACTCAAATCGGCGGCCGTCACTCTGATCCAATACATGACGCCGAGCCGAGGCACCAGCCACTCCAACGAGGTCATCATTGCCTTTACGGGAGATGCCTCGGCGGTCAAGACCGCCGTGCTGACGGCGCGCGAGATCGGCCTTGAGCTGATCACCGCTCTGGGCGAGTACCCGAGCGGCCCGTCCACACCCTATTTGAGCTGATACCTATGCAACAAAAAAAGCCGAGCAGACGCGCGCGTCTGCTCGGCTTTTTTACTCCGCGGGGCGGCAACGCACCACGGCCTCGGTCACATCGGTCAGAACAAGCACGCCGTCCTGATTATAGGCCTCAATGGTGACCTCCACCAACCCGTTTTTCGGGTTTCTCTTGACCAGCCCCGTCACGATCGCCCGCGCGGTCAGCACGTCGTCGGCGTACACGGGGCGCAACCATTCGATCTTGGTGGACTTGCCCGCCAGCAGCTCCTCGCCGAAGAAATCCACCTCCAGATAGTTCGACCACACCGCCATGAAGGACATCACCCCCGGCGCGATCAGCCGCCCGAAGGGCGTTTTCTTCGCATACTCCTCGTCGGTGTGCAGGGGGATGTGATCGTACCGACGTGCGAACGCCAGCATTTCCTCCTTTTCAATCACGGCAGGCGCGATCTCCACCGTCATACCCGGCTTGATATCGTCAAAATACACGGTCTTTTCCTCCTCACTTTGTCACAATCTTCTTTTGAGTGGGGGCTCTGCTCTCTTACTTGACGTAACGCACCAATTCGTCCATGTCCTTGCGCTTCTTCGGGCGGAGCGTGTCACCCTCCTTGGCGTAGCCCAACGTGATCACAAGCCGCACGGCGCCCGTTAGTCCACAAGCCTCGCGGATCGCGGCGTCGTCCAGCCAGCCGAGGATGCACGTTCCCAAGCCCTGCGCCGTCGCCTCGGCGGTGATATACGCCGCTAGAATGCCGATGTCCATCGAGCGGTAATCGTTCTTTTTGACCTTTGCGCCCAGCGCCGCCGTGGGCACGTAGTCGGCCTCGGATATGACCAGCAAAATAGGCGCGTCGGGGGCAAATTTGTTCAGCCCCATGCCCTGCGTGGCCTTGGCCACCCGTGCGGCGGCCTCCCCCT
The DNA here is from genome assembly GCA_904502015.1 of uncultured Clostridia bacterium. Classification (GTDB taxonomy): domain Bacteria; phylum Bacillota; class Clostridia; order Oscillospirales; family CAG-272; genus CAMEON01. Next base: position 1,874 of record CAJGEA010000073.1, read on the forward strand.
CGCACACCGTGATGCGGTAGGGCTGACCGTTGCACGCCGAGGGCGCGAGACGCGCCGACTCCAGAATGCGGGCAAGCTTCTCGGGCTCTACCGCGCGGGTGGGATCGTAGCTGCGGCAGGACTGACGGGCGGTGGCGATCTCGGTAAAGTTCATAGCGGTTCCTCCGTTGGGGCGGGACACGCCCTCACTATAATTTGTCGTTCTTTCTTATGCACTTAGATTCAGCAAAGGGGCGGCCTGCCCCATAGCAAGCCGCCCCATATACGGTTACTTCTTCAGATACTTGGCAACCTCGGCCGCGACGAGACGGGTGAGAGTTTCCATATCCATATCTGACAGAGCAGACACCTTGGCGGCATCGGCCTTTCCGTCACTGCTGAAGAGCTTCATCTTCTTCATGGTCTCCTGCTTGACCGCCTCGACCGCCGCGGGGATCAGGTCTATGAGACCCTTGTCCATGCTCTGGAACTTGCGGAACTCGGCCTCGACAGCCGCCACGTTGATATCGGTGAAGATATTGACCTTGCTGATACCCTCTGCGATGGCGCGTCGGAAATCATCGTCGGTCAGGCCCGAGCCGCCGTGCAGAACCAGAGGCACATCCACGGTGTTGGCGATGGTACGAATGCGCTCGAAATCCAGCTTGGGGGGGAGCTTATACGCGCCGTGCGCGTTGCCGACCGCGATGGCGAGCGCATCCACGCCCGTCTTATCCACGAAGTCCTTAGCCAGCGCGGGATCGGTGAAGAACCTGGAGGGGTCGGCCAGATGCGAGCTGCCCTCGGCAGAGCCCTCGTTGTCACCCACGTGACCCAGCTCACCCTCGATGGTCGCACCGTAGGAGTGGGCAATGTCGGCCATCTCCTTGACCTTGCGAACGTTCTCCTCGTAAGTATCGGTGGAGCAATCGTACATAATGGAGGAGAAGCCCAGCTCCAGCGCCTTGATGCAGGTGTCGTAGGACAGACCGTGGTCGAGGTGAACGACGACGGGTACCGATGCCTTCTTTGCCATGGGAATGAGGTAGTAGGACACCTCCTCCAGCGGGCCGTAAGGCAGAAGTACCTCGGCCGTACCCATAATGACGGGCGAGTGCGAGCTTTCGGCGGCGTTGATGATGCCGCGCGCCAGCTCCAGATTGACGGCGTTGAACAGACCGACGGCGTAGTGGTTCTTCTTCGCGGGTCTCAGGACGTCGTTCATATTGACTAACATGGTTTTTATCCCCCTGTATTATAACAAATCTATACAATTTATATCATACACCCAAATCGAGCGAATGTCAATAGCTTGGCGAAAAAGAGCGCAGAAATATGAAAGATACTAATAAAAATCCTCCACTCACATGTGCTCAATCAAATTCATGATCGCCATCGCCAACTCGCCCTTTTCGTACATGATGAAATCATGGCTCTCGATCAGCTTGCCCGAGATACCTTCCAGGTAGCTTCCCTTCATGTGCTTTCGCATACAGAAAAAAACGACTCGGTTGCACACGCGATCCGGAATTCTCGCATGAAAATCATCGAGGACAAGCTCCTTCATACCTTGAACCGTCAAGCAATAGTCAACGTCGCACGGATCGTCGTCCCCTCCGATTGTGCCATGTCCCCGCGTCAATTCCTTGTCCATCGCCTCTGAACACGAAGCCCAGCGTTCATCGTCCCTATCATAGAAAAACGGCTCATCGAAAACAAGCAGGATATCCCTGTATAGAAAATACCCGCTCAGTTCATAGTCCTCACTCCATTTGATATATTCAACGGGCAGATCGTTCTCCTTGATCGCGGTATAGGGAGCGTTATCCACGTGAGGCACGTCGAGAAAAGAAAATCTATGCGGGAAGTCTTGCTGATAGCGCGAACGCTTGTACTTCATGTAATCAAAGGGGATCGCGAACACCTTGTAGAGCAGATACAACAACAAAATCGGCAAAACTAACACGCAAAAGATTCCGAGAAGGAGCCACAAAATACCCGTTTTAGCCCGATCACTCCATTTCATGTTCTCACCGCCCTTTCCTTTGGAAAATATACGATTCAAATTACGGTTGGTATATCTCAAAATACAAAACCTGCGCCAAGTGCTCTGCATACACGAGTCTGCCCTCATATTTCCCCGGCCGAATTTCATCGCCCTCTGTCTCGTCCGGGTAATATTTCAAGGTTATTTCCTGATTTTCAAACGAAAACACAGCCTTATGGTATATTCCGTGTGAGGTCTCTACGATTTCCAAAGCACCTTCATAGCAATAGATCGTTTTTTGTTCAATATCTTTTTTAGCCAAACGGGGGCCAAGCATAAAGTACGTCAATACCGAAGCAAAGATCAAACACAAAAGCACCCCGTTTATAATTTTTATTCTGATGGTTTCGCTTTTGTCCTTGATAGAGCGAACACCGACGAAAATAACCGCAAAAGCCGCCAGACACAAAGCAAAGACGGCTATATTGTAGGTCGATTGAAATTCCTCATAATATACCGATAGATCCATACTATATCCCCGTTCATTACACAAATCATATAGGCACGCTCAAAAAAGTCAACGTTTTGACATACCGCTCGTACCGCAAGCGGTATGCACAGTGACCAGTCCTGCGCTGAGTAGCGCGCCGCCGATGATATCGGTCAGCCAATGCACGCCCGAGATCAGCCTCCCGATCACCATGAACGCGGCAAACGCGGCCATCACGCACACGGCGACCAGCCGAAGCCCCCGATGCCCGATGCGCGCGTGGCATTGCGGAATGGCAGTGGGCATCACGCACAGCACCAGCATGGTGGTGGACGAGGGGTAGGATGCCTCCAAATACCCGTCGATCAACACGGGGCGGTAGTTGATGACGATGGTCTCAAAGAGCAGATACGCCGCCATCACCGCGATATAAAACCCGCCGAGCACAAGGATACTGCGATCCACCGCCCGCAGGCTTCTGCGGGTGATCCATTGGGCAAGCCCAAGGATGCCAAACCCGAATGCCACGGCGATGGGCACAAGTCCCAGCCAATCGGTCACGGTGTAGAGGGTCATATTCACCCCCGTCACGCCGTGAAACCAGCCGTTCAATGTGGCAAAGCCCACCTCCGTCCCACACGGGCCGATGGCTTGAACGTCAACGAAGCGAACGAGAACCGTCCATAATACAAATGTTGCGAGCAAACCCGCTCCCGCCAAAAACAGCCTTCTTCTTTTCTTCTCCATAATCCTGTAGCCTTCCTTTTTATGAATTGGCTCTCGCCTGAATACATATTAGCGGAAAGCTCGAGGATTTGCAAGAAACGAGGTGTCACAGGCGTGATACGTTTCGTGTCACGGCCCTGTTTGGGCTTCAACTGATGGTCAAATTAGTATTATCTGCGTGTTACCGCGGCCCAGCCAAGGAGATAGAGGGGAGGGGTAATAGAAACAAGGGAAATTCTGTACGCCTTATCTGGGGAGGGGAGGAAGGAACTTCGGCGTTTGAGATGGTCCTTTCTCCCCTCCACGCATCATGATGAAGGCGAAGCAATACCCTTTTGCACTAAACCCTTTTCGGTCATCAGGGGGAAGGGGGAGAGAGCCATCTCAAACGCCGAAGTTTCTCTCCCCCTTCCCCGGAGATGGCTTCGGTATGTTTTAGTTTTTCGTTGCCCCATCCCCCACACTCCTTGGCTGGGCAGTGGCACCCCAACGATAAATCCAAATTTGAACAGCAATACATCGTCACGCCTTATTGGGCAGGTATCGGAATCGTACAAACGCCTTGATTGCCCCAAGCGTCAGCGCGAACACCGCGGCATAGGGCTGTCGGCTGAGGATGAACAGCAGTACCGCCAGCGTCCCGAGCGCCAGCGAAACCGTCGTTTTGCTCTTTACCCAGATTTGAGTCCCGCAGTTTTGCAGGGCCAACGTCAGAATCCCCCACACCGCCATGCCAATGACGGCAGCAAAATACAGCACGCGCAGATAGGTCTGCACGCCGCCGAGGGATATCAGCGAGGCGGGGTGTACCGCGTCCTCAGCGGTTTTACCCGCAAACAGCGGCAGAAACAGAAGCAGGAGCATGCACAAATCCAGCATACCGCACACCAGATCGCAGAGGTGGGTCTTGGTCTGTCTTTTGTCCTCCGTGGCGATAGTCAGCACCTCGTTGGAGGAGAGCAGCTCGTCCACCGTCACCGAAAAGAAGGCAGCAATCGCCTTCAGAGAGTCAATATTTGGATACCCCCGCCCCGACTCCCACTTGGAGATCGCCGTGCGGGACACGTACAGCGCCCCCGCCAGCTCTTCCTGCGTGAGTCCCTTTTGTTTGCGTAATTCTTGCAGTTTTTTTCCAAATTCCATATCAATAACCCCGTATGATTTTCCGCTTATCATAACAGGACAGTTTCTCTGCATTTATGTTCAGGACTTTCAGATACATATTGTCAGTAGCCTCCTTGTTTCAATTCAGGTCAATCGCTTTTCTTTTGATAAATTCACCGATAAATTTTTCGCCTTCGTTTTTGAATCTTTGGGTACTCATGCAAACATCGCCGTATCCCAGCACGGCATTCCACTTTATGAGAAGCTTTTGAAGCCAATTCTTTTTGGCTATATACACGTCGGGTTTTTTCAAATCAATATTCAGAAAACCGTTCTTCATATATACTCTCTCCATATCCGACCAAGCAATTTTCCCCAAGGCAATCGCAGAGGAGTTGTCATAAAAGTATTCATCGCAAATTTCAACAAGCGGTTCTTTGGAAAACAGTTGTCCAAACAAATACACGTCCCCTGCCCCGACAAAGAAACAGAACACAAAACAAATCCCCCGAAATACCCAGTACGCAATCGCGTTATCCAGCAAAAAATCTTCCTCGTGAGGCAGTTTGCGTAAATCAAATACAACTATGCAAAACAGCATGACAAATGCAACCAATGTAATCATGGCGTAAAGAAGGGTATTTTTCTTGTTTTGTTCAATAATCATTTACTTTCTCCTGTTTTTTTGACATTCTTTTCTGATAAAATACGCGGGTGTACAGCTCCACGCGTGGCACATGCTGTTCATCATTTTGTCCCCGTAGGGCGACACCTCGGGCTGCCCGGGCACGAACACCTCGTAGAACGTATCCGCCCCCTCTGCTACCATCGCGCCCCAGAAACGCTTGACGTGTTCCATGGCCTCCTCACGTTTCCCCAACTTCATCATGGCCTCCACAAGATAGTGGTTCATGTACGGGGTGACCGCTTTTTTGCTGTCGGGATTCCGCATGGTTTTCCGCAAAAGCTCCCACGCGCGCAACCCCTCCACAACACCGCCGAGGATCATCCAAACGGCCGAATGGACGCTGACCTGATAGCCATCGTAGGCGTTGACAAAATTGTTTTCGTCCGCATTGTAGAGGTAGCGGAGCGCGGCGTTTTTGGCGTCCTCATAAAGCGCCTGATACGCCCCCGCATCCCCGTGCCCCAGGGCGGTCAGGGTTTGGCTCAAAATATCCAGCGTATACAGGTACACGCCGTGCAATGCCGTCGTTTTTCGGAGTCCCTCACACCAGTCAATGAAAATGTCGTCGTTCTCCCGCGTCGCCACGATGCCGTTGGCATCCAGCTCGCTTCGGATCGCGACCATCTGCCGCTTGGCAACGGGATATATGTCGAGGAACGTCTGCTCATCCCCCGTGTGGAGGTAGTAGTCGCACAGCGTCACCACGAACAACAGCGCGTAATCCCGCAAGAACCAATAGCCCGACACGAACGCGGGGTTCTCATACACGTATCCGGGCAGGTAGCCCCGATCGTTGCAATCGGCGGCGGCAAACAGATACAAGCATCGACGCACCAGCGCCAAATGTCCATAGGTATAGTAATTCGTGAGCGCCTCCAGACGGAGATCCCCGATCCACAGCCGTCGGTCACGCTTGGGGCCGTCCTCAAACACCCGCTGCATGCAATTCTTCAGCGTATTCACCGCCACGCGGTCGATCGCCTGCAATTCGGGGTCGTCGACCTCAAATTGCGCCAGACCATACTTGTCCGCGCTCGTCACTGCCGTGAAAACGAAATCCGAGAGCGTGATCGTCTGGGGCGTGAACAGCACGGTGATCTTGATATAGCGCGCAGCGTATCGGCGCGGCATGTTGTATGCTCCCACGCTGTCTATGTTGACAATCTCTTCCTGCAGCCACGAGGGGCAAAGGCTCCCCCGATACGAAGAGAAATTCGCATCCAGCTCGTCCCGACACTCACAGAATTTCACGCAGAGCCGCACAGGCGCGTCGGGATAGATATTCGTATAACCCAAAACGAAGGACAAGTAGCCCACGTAATGGCTTTCCAGATCCAGCACGAACGAGTCGCCGCTGTGAAGTTCTCGCGCTTCACTCGCGATCCGAACGTTCTCCGCATGTAGCGTCGGAAGGTTTTTCTCTGCCTTTTGCAAATAGTACGTTTTCATTTTTTGCTCAACCTCACAAATTGGTTACCGAATCGGCTCGGACGTGGCAAGAGCAATGAATCGCTCTTCAGGGATTCTGAACCCCGAACTCGGCGAAGCCGAGTTCATCAAGCTGCGCTGAAGAAAGCATAATGGAGAAACGGCACTTGCAGCTTGTACCCGGTTTGTCACCCCAGTAGGTGCGATGTAACCCGCGCCAGGGATTCTGAACCCCGAACTCGGCAAAGCCGAGTTCATCAAGCTGCACCGAGGGTGTTGCAATGGGGCAGGATATCAGGCAGCTTGAACTCGTTTTCTCAATCTTGAAAATGCCAAAAAAACAGAAGAGACCACCAAGGTGGCCTCTTCTGTTTTTTTGGTGCACCTTCAGGGATTCGAACCCGGGACCCACTGATTAAGAGTCAGTTGCTCTACCAACTGAGCTAAAGGTGCTGGCTCCTCCTGTTGGACTTGAACCAACGACACCCTGATTAACAGTCAGGTGCTCTACCGA
>CAJGEA010000074.1 GCA_904502015.1 uncultured Clostridia bacterium
CCGATGTAGAATACGTCGCAAAGCTCGTTCAGATCGGCAAGCGTTACGTCGGTGTGGCGGCTCATCAGACCGTAGCCGAGGCGCGCGCCGTCCAGGTAAAGCGGGATCTCGTAGCGGCGGCAGACGGCGGCAAGCGTCTCCAGCTCGGCGCGGGTGTAGAGCGTGCCGTACTCGGTGGGGTGAGAGATATAGACCATGCCGGGGAACACCATGTGGTTGTGGCTACCGTCGGCGTAGAAGGAGGTGAGAAGATGCTCCACGTCGTCGGCGGTAAGCTTACCCTCGCAAGAGGGGACGGTCAACACCTTGTGGCCCGACGCCTCGATCGCGCCCGCCTCGTGCAGGCTGACGTGCCCCGTGGTGGCGGCGATTACGCCCTCGTGCTTTTGCAGCATGGAGTCGATCACGATGCGGTTGGTCTGGGTGCCGCCCGTGAGAAAACGCACGTCGGCGTTGGGATTTTGGCAGGCGGCGCGGATTTTTTCCGCGGCGGCCTTGGTGTAGGGGTCGTTGCCGTAGCCGGGCAGGGTGTCCATGTTGGTCTTGATGAGCGCTTCCAGAATCTTGGGGTGCGCGCCCAGGGTGTAGTCACATTCAAACGAACGCATAGCGATTGCCTCCTTTATGAGCGCGAAATGTCTCGTACATTATACCATATAGGCGCGGAGAATGCAACATCCCCCCTTGAAATTACTTCGGTTTTACCGAAAACGCTTGCAATTCTGCTCCGCGTTTGGTATAATGGGGATGATAAACTAGATGGCAACGATTCAGTCGACAATCAAATTTGGATTTGTCGAGGAGTACGACTACGCAGGGGTTTCACCCCTGCACCCCACCAGAACCCTTTTTGAAAACCTCCTCACTTCGTTCGGTGCGAATTTGCCTTCAGCAAATATCGCGAAGGGTTCTGGACTCCTAAAAACCTTAAAAATGATATGCTTCACAAACATATTTTTTAAGTTCTTTGATCCAAACTTTCTTACAAGAAAGTTTGGTGGGGTGCAGGGGAGAAACCCCTGCAAATAAGGAGGCTACAACATGAGAATGGTACTGTTGACCGCGCTGGGCGTGGGCGGCGCGACCGTGATCGGCGCGCTGATCGGATTCGTATTCAAAAAGCTGTCCCACAAGTTTTCGGACATTGTTCTGTCATTTGCCGCGGGCGTGATGCTGGCGGCGGCGGTGCTGGGACTCATTCTGCCCTCGGTGGAGTACGGGGGGCGGTTCGGCCTGCTCATTACGGTGGTGGGCGTGTTCGCGGGGGCGATTTGCATCAACCTTGTGGACGGGCTGGTGCCTCACCTGCACAAGCTGGCGGGGGCAGAGGCCGAGGCGCACAACAACCGCGATCTCGGGCGGGTGATGCTCTTCGTCACCGCCATCGCCATTCATAATCTGCCCGAGGGCATTGCCGCGGGCGTGGGCTTTGGCTCGGGGGACACCGCGCAGGCCATGCTCATAGCGGGCGGTATCGCCCTGCAAAACATCCCCGAGGGTATGGTCATCATCGGTCCCATGCTGGCGGCGGGCGTCAAGCCTCGGCGCACCTTCGTGCTCGCCATGCTGACGGGACTGGTGGAGGTGGTCGGCACCCTGCTGGGCTACTTCGCGGTACGGGCGGCATCTGCTATTTTGCCGTTTGCCCTGGCGTTCGCTGGCGGCACCATGCTGTACGTCATCAGTGACGAAATGATCCCCGAAACCCACGCCCACGGGCATCAGCGCGGCGCCACCTACGCCCTGCTGGTTGGCTTTTGCTTTCTGCTGGTGTCGGACGTGCTGCTCGGATGAACGGTCTTTCAAATTTGGATGTAACAATTCAGTCAATTTGTTCCCCCCTGACTAGATAAAAACGAAGGAGGTTGTGGCATGTCCAAGCCCAAACCCAAGCAAGCCATTTCCGTTGAAGGTGCGGTTGCCCTGTCGGATGCTCTGCGTTTTGCGTGCGTTGCGGGCGAGGTCATGAGCGCGCCTCTGCCCGTCGCGCGGCGCGCGTCGCGCTCATCGGCGGCAAATGCGGCCGATGGCGAAAGCAACACGGCCATCATCGGCACACTTCAGGAAAAACGAATGCATGCCGCCATCAAGCGGTATCTTTGCGACGATATGACCTGCCACGAGCGTCCCGTGCCCGATTTTCTCGTCGCCGAGGGCGGCAAGTCCCGCCGCGTGGTGGCGGATATCCTCACAGACGGTGAAATTCTGGAGGTGCAAACGGGCGGCTTTCACCCCCTGCGAAAGAAGATCGACTATTACCTCACCCACACACCCTACCGCGTGACCGTGGTGCATCCCATCCCCGCTGTGCGCTACCTCTCCTGGATCGACCCCGCCGACGGACAGGTGATCAGCCGCCGTAAATCCCCCAAGCGGGGACGGGTGCGGGATATCGCGCGCGAGCTGTTCTGGCTCTCGGAATTCGTGGGCAATCCCCGATTCTCTATTCGCCTGCTCCTCGTAGAGCTGGAAGAATACCGCCTCGCCGACGGCTGGAGTCGGGACGGCAAGCGGGGCTCCAACCGCTACGAGCGGTTTCCAACCGCCCTTTTGGGTGACGTAACGCTGGCGACCTCCGCTGATTACGCCGCCTACTTTCTGCCCGAAGTGTTGGACGCCCGCTTGGACGACGGGGGCAATCCTCAGCCCTTTACCGCCGCCGAATACGCCAAGGCCAGCGGCATCCACGGCATGGCGACCTACTCCATGCTCCGCCTGCTCTGCTCACTGGGGCTGGTTGAGCAGACCGAAAAGATCGGGCGGAGTCAGGGCTACCGCGTTGTAACATAATGACAAAACCGCCCCTCGGACTGTTGTCCGAGGGGCGGCGATTGTATGTTGCTTGGGGGCGTTGCCCCAAACCCCGCTCAAGGTGCTTTTGGGGGGAAAAGCAGCTTGAGAATCCTTAAAAAGCTGATTAAAAATCGTTTTGGACGGGGACGTTATCTCACGCCCGCAGCTTAGCGATATATTCCATCAATTCGTCAAAGCCGCCGTTGGGGTATGCGGAAATATCGGCACCCGGCGTGTTGATGAGGCAATCGGTGAGGAGAAACACCTTCATGCCCAGCGACGCGGCGGGCATATCGTCTGACACGTCGTTGCCCACCATGAGGCACTCGGCGGGCTCGATGCCCAGGCGTGCCGCCACGGTGCGGTAGTAGTCGGGATTCGGCTTGCAGGTACCGATTGACTCGTAGGTGGTGTAGAGCTCAAAATCCTCGGGCTCCAGCCCCGCCCAGCGGATGCGCTTTTGGGTGGCGACGGCAGGGAAAATGGGATTCGTAGCAAGAGCGATCCGCAGGCCCGACCCGCGCAGCTCGCGGACGCAGGCGGCGGCGCGGGGAGTATACCCGCAAACCGCGCGAATATCGTCGAAACGCTCGGCGTAAAAGGCGTCGAATACGTCAAGGTGATTCAGTATTTCCTTGCCGCTGACGGCCGTGAACGCCTCCCAGAACGCCGCCTCGTTGGAACGCGTGCTGTCATTTTTGATCATAGCGGCAATACCTGCCTGCATGGCCTGCATGAAGGCGTCGGGGGTGTATCCGAGAGGGCAGACCCGCTCCATCAGCCCCGAAAAGTAGGCTTTGGCAAAGATCCTTTGATCCATCGGCAGGAGGGTTCCGTCAAGGTCAAACAGTACGGCTTTTATCATAGGGGTTTCCTTTCGGTTACGCCGCGCGCGGGAGGCGCCGTGTCATTACTGGCACTATTATAACACGGGTGTGGGGATAAATCAAGTGCTTTTCCGACATTCCCCTCTTGACTTTCAGTAAAAAAATTGGTATCATATAAACGCAATCCATCAACAAGGAGGATCTTATGCGGTTTCTTGCAAACGTCATCTGGTTCATTTTGGGCGGTCTGTGGCTGGGGATCGCCTGGGCTCTGCTGGGTCTGCTTCTCTGCATTTCCATTATAGGCATTCCCCTTGGCATGCAATGCTTCAAGGCCGCGGCGCTGAACTTCGCTCCCTTTGGCAAGCGAGTCAACACCCATTTTGAGCGCCATCCCATCGCCAACCTGCTGTGGGTGATTCTGGTCGGCTGGGAAATGGCACTGGGATACCTGTTCGCGGGCATTCTCTGCTGCGTTACCATTATCGGCATTCCGCTCGGATTGCAGGCTTTTAAGATGACCGCGCTCGCGTTGCTCCCCTTCGGAGCTACCGTGACGGAACAACAAAGGTGATTGCTTCAAATTGGGGTTTATCGGGGCGCGGGCATGCAGGGGCGTTGCCCCTGCACCCCACCAGAAACCCTTTTTTGAAAACCTCCTCGCGCCGCTTCGCGGAGGCGCTCGGTGCGAATTTGCCTGCGGCAAATATCGCGAGGGCTTCTGGACTTCCTAAAACTTCAAAAAAATATATTTTGCAATGGTTTTTGAAATATATTTTTAGAGGTTCTTGAGGGGGTCTGGGGGAACTTCTTTCAAGAAGGTCCCCCAGCGTACTCCCCTACAAATTCAGATTTGAAGAACCGCCCGCGGGGAGTCCCGTCAGACTCAAACGAAGAACGGCATCCCCAAAATCGGGGATGCCGTTCTTGTGCGTTGTGTGATCAGTCGTTCTCCACAAGAATGCCCTTGGCGCGCAGACCTGTGCGAATGCGCTCCATGACCGTCTCGTCGGGGGTCTGAACGGTGTGGATGTGAACGCCGTCGGTCAGATCCGAAAGCAGAGCGCTGTTTACCTCGGAAGCGCGACGCATGAACTCGTCGGCATCGAAACGGGATGAGATGTTGAGCTGTCCGCTGAGCTGGCCGTAGATGGAATGCTCCACCTGCACGTCCAGAATCTTACCGCCGTTGTCAACGATGGTATAGAACTCGTCCTGCATACCCGCCTTGTCATGGCGGCAAACCAACTGCTCGGTGACTCCGCTGGTGGCGGAGCGCTCCATGATGTAGCCCCTGTGCTCCGAGCGAATGGCGTAGCCTGCGGCACGCAAAAGGGCAATGTCCGCTACGATGATCTGTCGGGTTACGTCGCAACGCTCTGCCAGCGCGGCGGCGTTGACGGCGACGGCTGCCTCCTCCAGTACGCGCAGAATTTCCTGTCTTCTTTCAATTCCTGTCATAAAGATGCTCCTTCCATTTGTATATGTATGGTTATTTTGACTGTATTGACACACGAGCATTATACCATGCTTTCGTGAAAAAATCAAGGTGATTTGGTGATTTTTTGGCAAAAAAATAATTTCATTGCCTCTTGACAAGCAGGGGGCGGCTGTGGTATACTATTCGTAATCAGTTGATAGAGGAGCACTGCACGATCAGTACCGTACCGCGAATGGCCGCCAAGGCCGTACGGGAAAGGCGTGGGTGCCGAAGCGGGTGCCGTGGCGAGCATCTGACTGGCTCTGCGGAGAATATCCGTCGGGCTGTCGCAGTTTTGCGGAGAGCTATCCACCATACCCCGCGGCCACCCGTGGGCGAGGCTTGTTTTCCGTGCTGTGCTTCCTCTTGCGGGAAGCCTTTTTTGTGCTTTCTTAATGTAATGAAATTTGTTTTGTGAGCAGTAGCCCACAGAAAGGACGTACTATGAACCGTACCGTATTTACCGGCGCCGCAACCGCCATTATCACCCCCCTGACTCCCGACGGCATTGATTTTGAGCGCTTTGGCGCTATGATCGATTGGCAGGTGGAGAGCGGCATTGACGCCATCGTGGCCGTGGGCACCACGGGCGAGGGCTCCACCCTGACCGACGAGGAGCACCGCGCCGCCATCAAATTCTGCGTGGATCGCGTGGCAGGCCGCGTACCCGTCATCGCGGGCACGGGCTCCAATGACACCGACTACGCCATAGAGCTGTCCCGCTACGCCGCCGACGTGGGCGCGGACGCTATGCTGCTGGTCACTCCCTACTACAACAAGGCAACCCAGAAGGGCATGGCTATGTCCTTCCGCGCGGTGGCCGACGCCATTGATAAGCCCTGCATCCTCTACAACGTGCCCGGCCGCACGGGATGCAACCTCCTTCCCGCTACCGCCGCCACGCTGGCCGAGCATCCCAACATCGTGGCCATCAAGGAGGCGAGCGGAAACATCTCCCAGATCGCCCAGCTTGCAGCCCTCGTGGGGGATAAGATGGACATCTACTCGGGTAACGACGACCAGATCGTCCCCGTGCTGTCGCTGGGCGGCAAGGGTGTCATCTCGGTTCTGTCCAACCTCCTGCCCGCCGAGACATCGGATATGTGCCACCGCTATATGCGCGGTGACGTGGCCGGTGCGCGCGAGCTTCAGCTTAAGTATTTGGATCTGGTGGATCTTCTGTTCTGTGAGGTCAATCCCATTCCCGCAAAGGCGGCCTGCGCCGCGATGGGATGGTGCGAGGATTACCTTCGTCTGCCCCTGACCCCCATGGAGGACGCGAACAAGCAGAAGCTGCTCGCCGAGATGCGCCGCCTGGGTATCGCGCTGAAGTAAAATGCCCGCGCGACAGAAAGGAAAATTTGCTATGAAGCTTTTGATTTCGGGTCTGTGCGGTCACATGGGCGCGCAGGTGGCCCGCCTTGTGATGGACGGATGCCGCGGTGCCACTCTGGATGGCACGGTGGGCGTGGATATGAACGCCTGCGGTGCCGAGGGTATGCCCTGTGCCAACAGCTTTGCCGAGGCGGATGCCGCCGCTGACGTGTTTTCCGCCGTGGACTGCATCGTGGACTTTTCCCACCACAGCGCGACGGCGGATCTTCTCGCCTTTGCCTTGAAGCATAACATCCCCACCGTTCTCGCCACCACGGGTCATACCGAGGAGGAGCGCGCCGCCATTGAGTGTGCCGCCGCGTCCATCCCCGTGTTCTTCGCCGCGAACTTCTCGCTGGGCGTGGCTCTGCTCATCGACACCGCCCGTCAGGTCGCCGCGGCCATGCCCGACGCCGAGATTGAGATCATCGAGAAGCACCACGACCGCAAGCTGGATGCGCCCAGCGGAACGGCGCTCGCTATTGCGCGCGCGCTCTGCGAGGTGCGCCCCGAGGCAACCATCGTCGAGGGACGGAGCGGGTACGGCAAGCGCACCCGTGAGGAGATCGGCGTACACGCCATCCGCATGGGTAACATCGTGGGCGAGCATGAGGTCATCATCGGCACGCCCAACCAGACCATCACCCTCAAGCACGAGGCGCATGACCGCGCCCTGTTTGCCGAGGGCGCTCTTGCCGCCGCCGCCTTCCTCTGTGAGGGGAAGTCCGCAGGACTGTACGGCATGACGGATCTGGTGGGGCGGTAAGGGGAACGGGTATTGCGGGGTTTCACCCCACACCCCACCAAAACCCTTTTTGAAAAAAGGGTTTTGGATTCCCAAAAACCCTTAAAAAATTTATTATTAAAGTTCTTTTGATTCAAACTTTTCTTTCAAGAAAAGTTTGGCGGGTGCAGGGCAGAGCCCTGCAAATCGTTCCTATAAGGAGTGCTTATGAGAGTTGCGATTTATGGATATGGAAATCTTGGGCGAGGGGTGGAGCTGGCGCTCCGACAGAACCCCGACTGCGAGCTGGTGGGTGTATTCAGCCGCCGCGCGCCCGAGACGGTCAAGACGGCGACGGGTGCGCCCGTGTACGCCGCCGCGGACATTCTGAATTTCAAGGACGAGATCGACGTGCTGATCCTGTGCGGTGGCAGCGCCACCGATCTGCCTAAGATGACCCCCGCGCTGGCCAAGGATTTCTGCGTGGTGGACAGCTTTGACACCCACGCCAATATCCCCGCGCATTTCGCGGCGGTGGACGTGGCGGCGCTGGCGGGCAACACGCTGTGCCTGATCTCGGCGGGCTGGGACCCCGGTATGTTCTCGCTGGCGCGGGTGTACGCGGGAGCGATCCTGCCCGACGGCGAGGATTACACCTTCTGGGGGCGCGGCGTAAGCCAGGGCCACTCGGATGCCATTCGCCGCATACCCGGCGTGCTGGACGCGCGGCAGTACACCGTGCCCGTGCCCGAGGCGCTGGAGGCGGTGCGCCGCGGTGACGCGCCCACTCTGACCACGCGGGAAAAGCACACCCGCGAGTGCTTTGTGGTGGCCGCACCCGACGCCGACAAGGCTGCCATTGAGCAGGCCATTGTCACCATGCCCAACTACTTTGCTGACTATAACACCACAGTCACCTTTGTGACTGCCGAGGAGCTTCAGCGCGACCACGCGGGCCTGCCCCACGGCGGCCGTGTGATCCGTACGGGCCGCACGGGACTGGACGGCGAGCATACCCACGCCATTGAGTACAGCCTGCGGCTGGACTCCAATCCCGAGTTTACCGCCTCGGCACTGGTGGCGTTCGCCCGCGCCGTGTGCCGCATGAAGGCGCGCGGCCGCACGGGCTGCCTCACCGCCTTTGACGTTGCCCCCGCCGACCTCTCGCCGCTCTCCCCCGAGGAGCTGCGGAAGAAGCTGCTTTGAAAACAAAATAGAAAACGCACCGCAGACGGCTGTTTGCGGTGCGTTTTTGTATAGCGGAAGTATTAATCGTTTTTTAAATTGGGGTTTGTCGGGGGGGTTATTTAGCCGCTGTAGGGGAGGCCCTATGTGGCCTCCCATGGGCGCCCACACAGGGGCGCCCCTACAGGTAAAACAGCAATATTCCTTATCGGGTATAGATATTCTTTGGTTTAAGGGTGTAGGGGCGTTCTTTGAACG
>CAJGEA010000075.1 GCA_904502015.1 uncultured Clostridia bacterium
CTGATGGGCGAGATCCGCGAGCGGACGGCGAAGGGCGAGCGCGTGCTGGTCACGACGCTGACCAAGAAGATGGCCGAGGATCTGACCGAATATCTCGAGCAGAACGGCATTAAGGTGCGCTATATCCACTTCAACGTCGAGACGATGGAGCGCATGGAGATCATACGCGATCTGCGACTCGGTGTATTCGACGTGTTGGTGGGTATCAACCTGCTCCGCGAGGGTCTGGACATCCCCGAGGTGTCGCTGGTCGCCATTCTGGACGCCGACAAAGAAGGCTTCCTCCGCGCCGAGCGATCCCTCATTCAGACCATTGGACGTGCCGCGCGTAACGCCGAGGGCACGGTCATCATGTACGCCGACACCGTGACCCGCTCCATGCGGGTCGCCATTGACGAGACCGCCCGCCGCCGTGCCATTCAGGACGCCTACAACAAGGAACACGGCATCGTGCCGCGCACCGTCAAGAAGGAGGTGCGGGACGTCATCGAGATCGGCGCGAAGGAGGAGGACACCCGCCACAAGCGCAAAGGAACGGGCATTGATATGGTGTCCGAGGGCGCGTCTGCGCCCACACCTACCAAGAAGAAGCTGTCCGTCAACGAGCGAGAGAAACTCATCGAATCCCTCACCGCCGAGATGAAGTCCGCCGCACGCGAGCTGGAATTTGAAAAAGCCGCTTGGCTGCGCGATGAGATCGCAAGACTGAAGGCGGAAAAGTGACCAACTGCCCATTGGCTATACACCTCATCCCCCCTGATACGCTCCCCCTTCCCCTTTTGCGGGAGACGCCCGCAATTCCGGGGTTTCCAACCCCGATAAACACTTGAAATTTGAGTTCGGAATGCGTTTCGCCGCTCATATTTCGTTTTTTTCGATGTTGAATCGCGAAATTTCATGTTGGGAACTGAATTTTAGCGGTTCCCTATACTAAAAGAAAGCCGAGTTAGAAGGTACGCACTATGAAAAAATTAACATTTTTACTTTGCACACTCTGCCTGCTCTTGATGATTACGGTGACCGCCTGCACCACCGTCCCCGACGAACCGAAGTCCGAACCGGTTACCACCCACGAGGTAACGGCAGCCTCCTCCGAGCACGATTCCGGGTCATCAATGCCGGAGGAATCCGGCAACGTGGAAACCGAGACCGAGACCATGGTAGAACCCGAGGTGATCTCCGTCACCGAAGGAAGGGTGCGAGTCATGATCTTGTCGGAATCCCTTTTGCGAGTGGAGATCGCCAGAAGCGGCTCCTTTGAGGATCGCGCCACCTTCGCCGTTACGGGTCGGGATGCCTTTAAGGGAATCTCCCCCGATCTGGTAAAGCAGACCAAGAAGGACGGCCACGTCCTGATCTCTACCCCTCTCTATACCGTGTCCCTCAAAAAAGGCGCCTCCACTATCCACGACGTACAGATACAGGACGGGGAGGGCGAGACCCTGTGGAACCCGCAGGAGCTTCCCCATAAATCTGAATGCTATCTCCCCGAGCCCTTTGAGACCCCCGACGCGTGGTACTTCAACGATTCCCCCCGCCTCGTGAAAGCAGAGGATCCCTATACCCCCAACGGTGAGCGCCACAACGGCTGGACTTGCAGAACCACCGCCGAGGACTACTACATCTTCGTCCCGCTGGGCGACGCCGCGCGCCTCCGTTACGACTTCAACAAGCTGACGGGAGCCTGCGAGCTGGTGCCCATCAAAACGCTGGGGCTGTGGTACTCCCGCTTTACCCCCCTGTCCGACCAAGATATCTACTCCCTCATAAATACCTACCGCGACCACGACTTCCCGCTGGACGTCTTCGTGGTGGACACCGACTGGCGACTGGGCGGCTCCACGGGCTATGACGTCAATACCACCCTGTTCCCCAACATCGAGGAATTCTACGCCAAGGCAAGCGCGCTGGGCGTCTACACCCTCATGAATGACCACGTCCGCGACTACAGCGGCTCTATTTTGGATCCCGATCAGCTCACGTGGTTCACCGAAAACCTCCAGAAAAAGCTGAATCAGGGCATGAGCGCGTGGTGGTACGATCGCAACTGGCACTATCATCTGAACTCCCCCTTCAGCAGCTACCACGGTGACCTCCTGGGGCAGGATATGTACTACACCCTCACCGACGCCGTCAACGGAAACGACCGCACCTGGATGCTCTCCAACCTATACTGGATCACGAATGCCACCATTACGTCTACGCCCCACGTCTCCTCCCACCGCTACAGTCTGCAGTGGACAGGCGACATTCAGAGTAACCGCCAGGGGTTGAGTCGAGAGCTGGAGAACGCGGTCTACGCGGGCGCGGCGGCAGCTATGCCCTATGTCCTCAGTGATATCGGAGGCCACTTGGGTGACCCCGATCCCGATCTTTATATCCGTTGGGTGCAGTACGGAGCGCTGTCCTCCATCATGCGCCTCCATGCCTGCGGCCATGACCGCTCGCCGTGGATCAAGGGAGAGGCCGCCGAGGATATTTCCCGCGTGTATATCCGTATGCGCTACCGTCTCATGCCCCTGTACTACAGTCTGGTGCGGGACAACTTCGATACGGGCATGCCCATCATGAGGCGGTTGGATTTTGTCTACCCGCAATATGAGGAGGCTCGCCGCAACGACCAGTATCTACTGGGCGACAGCATTATGGTGGCGCCCATTACAGGTGCGGCTGACTATCAGCCCATCCCCACCGAGTGGTTCACCACCGCCCAGGGAGAGAAGGGTCTGAACGCCGCTTACTATAAGAATGAGTCCCTGTCGGGGAATCCCACCGTGACCCGTGTGGACCCCTCGGTCAACTTCGACTGGGGCAACGGCTCTCCCGGCTACGAACTGCCGAACGACAACTACAGCATCCGTTGGACTGCTACACTGACCAACAAATCCGAGCACCCCATCCGTCTGGCCGCGCTGTCCGATGACGGCATCCGCGTCAAGGTGAACGGCGAGCTTGTCATCGACAACTGGGCGGCATCGGATTCGGTACTGACCGAAAATACCTCCTTCCGCATAGAGGCAGGACAGACCTGTGAGCTGGTGGTGGAATACTACGAGCTGGGCGGTGGGGCCAAAGCGCAGCTCTACTACAGCCCCATCTTGTCCGAGGACGGCAAGGAGTACCGCGACGTATTCATTCCCGACGGAACGTGGGTCGACATCTGGTCGGGCGAGACCTTTACGGGCCCCAAAACCGTTTCGGTGGGTCATACCGTCTACACCTCCCCCATTTTCGTCAAAACAGGCAGCTTCACGGTACTGGCCGACGACGCTGACACCCTGTCCACCGCGAATTGGGGTAAGCTGGCCATCGATGCCTACCCCGCCGCCGATAAAGCTGACTACACCTACACTCTCTACGAGGACGACGGCACCACCGAGGACTACCAAAGCGGTAAGTCCCGCCGTACCGCCATCCGCATGGTTCAGGACGGCAAGGAACTGTCCGTCGGCATCTCCCCCTCCGAGGGTGACTACACCACCGATTTCACCACCCGCACCTACACGCTCCGTATCCACGAGGTGGAGGGCTTCAAGGTGGATTCCGTTACCGTAAACGGCGAAAAGGTGGAGTTTACCCGCCTGCAAAAGTCTGCAGCCTACACCGAGGGCGGCCTGCCCTTCGCATTCGACACCGCCGCCTGCGACAGCAACGTGGTGCTGATCACCTTTGAAGCGCCCATCGACGCTGTCACGACCGTCCTCGTCAACCACAAGTGAACCAATATCTTTTCGTAAGCAATTTTTTGATATAAGGACACCTCTGAATATTCAGCGTCGGAGAGCAGCGAGAAGCTTTTCTCCGCACGCATAAGGATGTTCATCAAAATTTTGAACCCGTTGCCAACGATATTTTGACACAACTTGGATTATCTTACACCGACATACAAGGCGGGTAATTCCTTAACAAACGTAAAGATAGAACGGAGAAACATTATGTCAAGGAAAAAGAAAACCTCCACGGCTTCGTATACCACCGCAACAAAACCCCGCCGCATTTCCCTGCGCGATCCTCTCTACATCACCCTGACCATCCTGATTTTTCTCGCGCTCGTGGCGGCACTTGTCACCTTTGAGCTGCTGGGCTGGTTTGACGGCATTGTGGGCAGCGTCCTGTCGGTCATCATGACCCTGCTCGCCTGCGTGTGCGTATTTGATCTCGGTCTGCTCTTCTCGGCTTGCATGACCTTCGGAGAGGGTATGGTGAACGCAGGCAAGAACGACGAGGGTGTGCAGATGGTCTTTCACGCCTCCGAGGTCAAGCGCCTTGAGATGCGTGACAAGCAAAACAACACCCAGCCCGACGACCTGCCCGTATACAAGTACTGCGAGATCGTCTTCGTCATGGAGAGCGGGCGGCAGAACCGCCGCGCCACTCGCCGTATGACCGCTGAGAAGCTCACCGCCATCCGCGAGGCGCTGCGCGCAGAGCAGGCAAAGCGATAAAAAACCATTACACCGTAAAGGAAACGATATGCAAACATCCATTGTCATCAAAGGCGCACGGGTACACAACCTCAAAAACATCGACGTGACCATCCCCCGCGACAAGCTGGTGGTCATGACGGGGCTTTCGGGCTCGGGCAAATCCTCCTTGGCATTTGACACCATCTACGCCGAGGGTCACCGCCGCTTCGTGGAGTCGCTGTCCTCCTACGCGCGTATGTTCCTCGGGCAGATGGACAAGCCCGACGTGGACATGATCGAGGGGCTGTCCCCAGCCATCTCCATCGACCAGAAGACCACCTCCAAGAATCCACGCTCCACGGTGGGTACGGTGACCGAGATCTACGACTATCTTCGCCTGCTCTACGCCCGCGTGGGTATCCCCCATTGCCCGATCTGCGGCAAGGAGATCCGCCAGCAGACGGTGGATCAGATCATCGACCGCATTCTCACCCTGCCCGAGGGGACCCGCTTCTTGGTGCTTTCCCCCATCGTGCGCGCCCAAAAGGGTATGCACGAAAAGCCCTTGGCCGACACCAAGAAAAAGGGCTACGTGCGCGTGCGGGTGGACGGGAACCTCTACGATCTGTCCGAGATCATTCAACTGGACAAGAATAAAAAGCACAGCATTGAGATCGTGGTTGACCGACTCGTCATGCGGGAGGGCATCCGCCCCCGTCTCGCCGACTCGGTGGAGAGTGCGCTGTCCGCCGCTGAGGGACGGATCATGATTCTGACTGTGCCGCGCGACGGTGAGGAGGAGCAGGAGATGTCCTTCTCCCAGACCTACGCCTGCGAGGAGCACGGCATCTCGTTTGGCGAGCTGGAACCCCGTATGTTCTCCTTCAACAATCCCGCGGGCGCCTGCCCCACCTGCGCGGGCATTGGTGACATGCAGCGCATCGCGGTCAAAAAGCTCATCCCCCACCCCGAGATGACCTTATGGGAGGGCGCGATCCAGGTCAACGGCTTTAAGACTCTCGACCCGAATAGCTGGAACGGCCCGCTCTTTGAAGAAGTGGGACGGCGGCACGGCTTCCGCATGGATCAACCCGTCTCTACCTTTACGAAGGAGGCGCTGAACGCGCTGTACTACGGAACGGGGGAAGAGACCTACACCGTCACTCGTCATTTCGGCGACCGCGCCACCCACCAGACCGTCCGCTTTGAGGGCGTGGTGGGCATCATGGAGTCCCGCATTCGTCAGGGCGGCTTCGGCTCGGACAGTTACGAGGATTTCGTGGAGGACGCCCCCTGCCCCGAATGCCACGGCAAGCGCCTCTCTCCCACCTCGCTGGCGGTGACCGTGGGTGGACTCAACATTCACGATTTCTGCAACCAATCCATTGGCGACGCACTCGCCTTCATCAACGGGCTGACGCTTGAGGGCAGCGAGGCGGTCATTGCCCGCGACATTCTCAAGGAGATCCGCGCCCGTCTCGGCTTTCTCGTAAGCGTGGGTCTGGACTACCTGACCCTCTCCCGCAAAGCAGGCACGCTGTCGGGCGGTGAGGCACAGCGCATCCGTCTGGCCACCCAGATCGGCTCGTCCCTCGTGGGCGTGCTCTACATTCTGGACGAGCCCAGCATCGGTCTGCACCAGCGCGACAACTCCAAGCTCATCGCCACCCTCAAAAAGCTCCGCGATCTCGGCAACACCGTCATCGTGGTGGAGCACGACGAGGAGACCATGGCGGAATCCGATTTCATCGTGGACATTGGCCCCGGCGCAGGCATCCACGGAGGTCGGGTGGTCGCGGCGGGCACGCCTGAGGAGGTGGGGGCTGACCCCAACTCGATCACGGGCGCGTATCTGTCTGGTCGGCTTCGCATAGAAGTCCCCTCCGAGCGACGGGCGGGCAACGGGCAATATCTGTCGGTACGCGGTGCCGCCGAGCACAATCTCAAACACGTGGACGTGGACATTCCCCTGGGCAAGCTGGTGTGCGTAACGGGCGTATCGGGCTCGGGCAAATCCTCGCTCGTCAACGGCATTCTCTACCCCGTTCTGGCCGCCGAACTCAATCGCGCCGTGACCTACCCCGGTGCGCACGGTTCGGTGGAGGGTATCGAGCATCTGGACAAGGTCATTGCCATTGACCAGAGCCCCATCGGGCGCACGCCGCGCTCCAACCCCGCGACCTATACCTCCCTCTTCAACGACATCCGCGATCTGTTCGCGCAAACGCAGGATGCCAAGGCCAAGGGCTTTGGCCCCGGTCGATTCTCCTTCAATGTCAAGGGAGGTCGGTGCGAGGCCTGCGAGGGCGACGGCGTCAAGAAGATCGAGATGCACTTCCTCCCCGACGTGTACGTTGCCTGCGACGTGTGCAAGGGCAAGCGGTACAATCACGACACGCTGGAGGTGCGCTACAAGGGTAAGAATATTTTTGACGTGCTGGATATGACGGTGGAGGAGGGCCTTTCCTTCTTTGACGGCATTCCCAAGATCCAGCGCAAGCTTCAGACCCTTTTCGACGTAGGTCTCGGCTACGTCAAGATCGGTCAGTCCTCCACCACGCTCTCGGGCGGTGAGGCACAGCGCGTCAAGCTGGCCGCCGAGCTGGCCAAGCGCGGCACGGGCAAGACCATCTATATTCTGGACGAGCCCACCACAGGTCTGCACACCGACGACGTTTCCCGTCTTCTGACCATTCTGCAACGTCTCTGCGACGGGGGCAACACCGTGCTGGTGATCGAGCACAATCTGGACGTCATCAAGTGCGCCGACCACATCATCGACCTCGGCCCCGAGGGGGGCGCGGGCGGCGGCACCGTGGTGGCAACGGGTACGCCCGAGGAGGTCTCGCAATGTGAAGCATCCTACACGGGACAATTCCTGCGCGAAAAGCTGAAGCAATGAACAAGAATAACCGCCCGTATCCCACGGTGACCGTGGGATACGGGCGGTTTTTAGTTTTATATGAACGGAAGTTTGCGTACCGTGTTCCTTTATCGCTCCTCGTTCATCTCACGGAATTTTACAAACAGTGCGCACCATTCAAGCATAACCGTACCCTCTGATCCATATCGGTTTTTGGCAACCGTAACCTCGGCCTCGTCGGGCTTGTTAAGATCGGAGTCATCACGAACGGTGACATTGTAATAGCCATCCCGATAGAGAAGAATCACCGTATCCGCACGATTCACCCCGAGCTCGCCAATCATCGTTGCCAGATCGTCAAGCCGCGGGTGCTTGTCCTTTCTATACTCAAGACCGCGCCACAACTGCGACGTGACGATAACGGGAATCTGCTTTTTACGCGCCAGCTCGGCAAGCTGTCCCATGATTTCGTTGATTTCCTGTCTGCGATCGGCGCTTCCCGATCCCGATGTCATGAGCTGCAGATAGTCAATCACGATTAGGCCAATACGATCGTCATTTTCAATTTTGTTTTCTATGTCTTTTACGCTCACAGGCGTTTCATCAGCAATCACAATATTCATACCACGCAGCCTTGCCGCGGCTTCATCCATGCGTGCTGTTTCTTCCTCTGTGAGCGTTTTCTCGCGGATGCGGTACGCATCCACCTCAGCCAAGCTGCCCATCATTTTTGAGCGAGTCTGCGCTTCTGACATTTCAAGAGAAAAAATATACACGGTATTGCCGCACCTTTGCGCGTACTCCATAGCCACATGAAGCGCCAGTGCGGTTTTCCCCATTCCCGGGCGGGCGGCAATGCAGATTAGGTTGCCTCGGTCGAGCCAAACCACATTATTGAAGATGGCCAAGCCGTTCTCTTTCGTTTCAGTCCGAAGGATTGGAGCAGGTTCATTCATTTTTTCATTCTCCTTTGTATCTCTCAAGCGCATCAAGAACCTTATGATACACAAGTTGATTGGGGTGGTAGAGGCCGCAAGTTCAAGTCTTGTCACTCAGACCAAAATCCGTAGGAATTGTACAAATTCTTACGGATTTTTCTTTTTGTTTTTGTTGATTTTCAACATATTTTTGAGTTTTTTCTTTTTCAGCCATCTGAAAGTACATACAAAGTACATACAGCCAAGGTATGTACACGTTTTGGGAAAGGTATGTACTAACTCAATATGAATACGTCGCGCCATCCTGAACACCGAGGCCGCGCAAGTTGGACACCCCCGTCGCAACAAGCTGAACACCCTCGTCGCGCAGGTTGAACAGTCACAGATTTTGCGGTAAAATATGGATACACGCCAAAGCGTGAATCCA
>CAJGEA010000076.1 GCA_904502015.1 uncultured Clostridia bacterium
CCCCTACATAGGCGTGCTTAAGGAAGAGGTCTACACCAAGTAGTTATTACAAGGGGCTTCGCCCCTTGACCCCACCAAATGAACTTCGCGATGCAAGCATCGCCGAAAAAAGTTCTTTGGTATCTCAAAAACTTTTATAAAAAATTTTTTTGAGTTTTTTGGGAGTCCAGAACCCTTTTTGCAAAAAGGGTTCTGGTGGGGTCAAGGGGCGAAGCCCCTTGTAATAATTACTTGGGGTAGACCTCTTCCTTAAGCACGCCTATGTAGGGGAGGTTGCGGTAGTCCTCGGCGTAGTCCAGACCGTAGCCCACCACGAACTCATCGGGGATTTGGGTGCCGCAGAAGTCGGGGACAAAGTCCACCTCGCGGCGGGAGGGCTTGTCCAGGAGGGTGCAGGTACGCACGCTGTGGGCGTTGCGGTTGAGGAGATTCTGGGTCAGGCGGGAGAGGGTGCGGCCCGAGTCGATGATGTCCTCCACGACGAGCAGGTCGGTGTCCGAGAGGTCGCCCTGGGGCAGGTCGAGGTGGATGCGGATCTCACCGAGGCTCTTGGTGGACGCGCCGTAGGAGGATACCTTCATGAATTCCAGGCGCAGGGGGAGCTTGATCTTGGCCATGAGGTCGGCGGCGAAGGGCATGGAGCCCTTGAGAATGACCACCATGACGAGGGGATGGGGGCTGCCTGCGTAGGTGTCCTCGATCTCGCGGGCGAGGCGGGTGGTCATGGCGTCGATCTCCTCGGCGGAGATGAGAATTTCCTTGCAGTCGTTGATAAAGGAAGCGTCGTTTTTGAGCATGGCGGTTGCCTTTCTATATAATAATGAAGAAATTGTCAGCGGGATTGGCGGACGGTGATGCGGATGCACGCACCGTAGGTGGTGCCGTAGGTGGTGCCGTCGGTGGGGGGAGTGAAGCCGTCGGCAAAGGCGACGGAGGGGCACCAGAGGATTTGTCCATCCTCACGGCAGACAAGGGGGAGTCGGTCGCGCAGGGCGGGGGGGATGTGCTTGTCGCATAGAAGCTTTTTGATCTTTTTGTGCATCCCGTGGGAGAGGATGGTATCTCCCGTTGTCCGAGCGCGAATGTGAAGCTCGCCCACCGAGGCGGGGAAGACGGCGGACGCCCAGATACCTTCGCCCGTCAGCGGGGCGAGAGGGGTATCCGAGGCTTCGGTCAGACTCTCGGTGAGAACCGAGAAGGGCTCGTCCCACGGGGTGATGCCGAGGGCGAGGGGGACAGGATCGCGCGCGGGCGCGGCCTTGGCCGTCTCGTCGGGTTCGGCGGCGGCAAAGGTGAGTCGGTCGCCTGAAACGGCCGCGCGCACCCCTGCGGGGAGCTTGTCGGATACGTCGCCTGCCTGTCCCTCTCGTGCGAGAGTGAGCAGGGAATCCAGATGGTACGCCGACAGTGTGCGGTGGAGAGGGACCTTGTCTTCTCCCTGACTCCGCAGGTAGGCGGCGTAGCCGCACAGCAAAATGCGCTTGGCGATGGCGGGGGGCTGGTTGATCAAAGCCGACAAAGGGATCGCTCCCGTTTCGGGGTCGCCCGATGCGGCAAACTGTGCCTCGGCAATGGCCGAGAGCGCCTCATCGTCCTCGGCCGCGGAGCGGGCAAGGCGGGTAGCGCACCGCTGGGGCACGCCCTCTCCCGCGATGGCCTCCAGCGCGGGCACGACGGCGAGGCGCAGGCGGTTGCGGGTGTGGTCGGGGGAGGCGTTGGTGCTGTCGGTGACGTAGTCCAAGCCGCGGGAGGCCAGCTCAGCCTCGATCTCGGAGCGGGTGCAGTCCAGAAGGGGACGAGCGACACGGCAGGGAATGCCGCCCGATAGGCGGCAGGGCAGGGTGCGCTCGTAGGGGATGCCCGCCATGCCTCTTGTGCCGCTCCCCCGCAGAAGGCGGAGCAGGACGGTTTCGAGGTTGTCGTCGGCGTGGTGGGCGGTGAGCAGAACGGGGATGTTCTCGCTCGCCATGAGGCGGGCGAAGAACTCGTACCGCGCCTCCCGCGCCTCAAGCTCGATGCTGCGCCCCGATGCGGCGGCGCGGGCGGGGATGTCGGCGTGCTCCACGAACAGCGGCACGCCAAGCTCGGCGCACACGCGGCGGCAGAATGCCTCGTCGCGGTCGGCTTCTTCGCCGCGGATGCCGTGGTGCAGGTGCGCGGCGTACACACGCGCGCCAATCTCATGGGCGGCTTCCACGGTCAGACCAAGGAGCAGACGCGAATCAGCGCCGCCCGAAAGCGCCACAAGGTAGGCAGGGGCGGCAGGGAGTCGGATAGTCATTGTGTGTCCTCCGGGGGGGCGATGAGTACGGTATGCAGGGGTTTCACCCCTGCACCCCACCAAACTTTTCTTGAAAGAAAAGTTTGGATCAAAAGAACCTTAAAAAAGAAATTGAAATTTATTTTTCAAGTTCTTGAAGTTCCAAGAAACTTCTTTCGGCGATGCCTGCATCGCGAGTTTCATTGGTGGGGTCAAGGGGCGACGCCCCTTGCGTTCTCCGTTACTTTGGTAGCTGACTTTCGTCAGCGATGGTGCGGAATTTGGTGTAACGGCCGATCCAGCCCATTTTGACGTTACCCGACGAGCCGTGTCGGTTTTTGGCGATGATGACCTCGGCGACGCTGCTTTCGGCGTCGGCGTTGGGGGTGGAGCTATCGTTCGTCTTGTAGTATTCGTCGCGGTAGAGGAACATGACCACGTCGGCGTCCTGCTCGATGGCACCCGAGTCACGGAGGTCGGAGAGCATGGGGCGCTTGTCGTTACGGGATTCGGCTCCGCGGTTGAGCTGGGCGCAGCAGATGATGGGAACCATGAGGTCCTTGGCCATGATCTTGAGCGCGCGGGAGATCTCGGCGACCTCGTTGACGCGGCTTTCGGCGCGGCCGTCGCTCTGCATCAGGCCGAGGTAGTCGATGACCACGAGGCCGAGGTTCTTGACGCGGCGGAGCTTAGCCTTCATACCCGTGGCCGTGATGCCCGAGGTGTCGTCGATAAGGATGTCGCACTTGGCGAGCTGGGCTGAGGCGCGAGCCACGCTCTCCCAGTCGTCGGGGGTGAGCTCGCCCGTACGCAGGGTGTAGCTGTCCACCATGGCCTCGGAGGAAATGATACGGTTGACCAGCTGCTCGGCCGACATTTCCAGCGAGAAGATGCACACCGTCTTGCCACTCTGGGCCGCCACGTTGGTGGCGATGTTCAGACAGAAGGAGGTCTTACCCATACCGGGGCGCGCGCCAACCAGTATGAGGTCGGATTTACCCATGCCCGCCAGCACGCGGTCGAGGCCCGAAAAGCCGGTGGGCGTGCCCTGGGAGGCGTTCTTGTCGGTATTGAGCTCGTGCAGGTGGGCGTACACGTCCCCCAGCACCTCGCGGATGTGTCGGAAGTTCTTGGTGTCCTTGCCCTGCGCGATGGCGAAGATCTTGTTCTCGGCGGCGTCGAGGATGTGGGCCACGTCATCCTGCTCGGAGTAGGCGGTCTCGGAGATCTCCTCGCAAACGCCGATGAGCTGGCGGAGAATGCTCTTGTCCTTGACGATGCGGGCGTAGTCCTTGACGTTGAGGGCGTTGGGCACGACCTCGGCGATGGTGCGGATGTACTGCTCGCCGCCCGATTTGGTGTAGATGCCCTTCTGCACCAGCATATCGATGAGAGTGACCACGTCGATGTCGCTGGAGGTCAGGAAGAGCTCGTGCATAGCCGAGAAGATCTGCTGGTGCTCCTCCATGTAGAAGTCGGTCACAGAGACCATGTCGGCCACCTGGTTGAAGGACTCGGGATCCACCAGCACCGAGCCGAGCAGGGATTGCTCAGCGAGCAGGGAGAAGGGGAGCTTGCGCACGAGGGATTCCTGCGCTTCAAACGCGTTGTTGTTCATGGCGTTGGCCTCGGGGGATCACTCGCAGACCAGCACGTGGATGCGGCCTACGACGTCGGTGTAGAGCTTGACGTCCATGTCGTACTTGCCGTAGGCACGGATGGGGTCGGAGAGGGAGATCTTGCGCTTGTCCACCGTGATGCCGTGCTGAGCCTGAAGCTGCTCGGCGATCTCCTTCGAGGTAATGGAGCCGTAGAGGCGGCCGTCAGCGCCCGAGCTGGCGGAGATCTTGATGAGGATGGTGTCCAGCTTCTGCGCGAGTGCCTTGGCCTCGGCGGTGGCTACCTCGATCTGGTGCTGCTTGGCCTGCTCCTTGCCACGGATCTCGTTGAGAATGGTGTTGTTCGCCTCCTTGGCGAGCTTGCGGGGGAAGAGGAAGTTGCGGGCGTAGCCGTCGGATACCTCGATCACGTCGTTCTTCTTGCCCTGGCCTTTTACGTCTGCTAACAGTACTACTTTCATGATTCTATGTCCTTTCTGGAGGGAATTGTTTTTAAAGTTGATTTATAAATTGGGGTATAACGGGGTGTTGAGACCACCCTAACTTTAACGGGTCATCCTGAGCGAGCCGCAAGGCGAGTCGAAGGATCTCTTTCTCTAATTGTGATCCTTCGACTTCGGGCTTCGCCCTCCGCTCAGGATGACCCACTAAAGAAAGGGTATTAAACACCCCGACAAATCCAAATTTGAATGTCCTTGCCATTGGTGGGGTGCAGGGGCAAAGCCCCTGCGTGGCCGTTCTTTGTCGGGGTGCAGGGGCAAAGCCCCTGCATAATCACTCCCCTGCGTCAAACTGCTCGGGGAATTGGAGCTTATATTCGTCGATGGCGGCGCAGAGGAGGTGGTAGGCCTCGGCGATGTCGCCCGCGATCTGGGCGCCTGCCATATCGAAGTGGCCGCCGCCATCCAGCTTTTCCATGATGAGCTGGACGTTGATTCGGCCCTTGGAGCGCGCCGAAACGGCGATACCGCCGCTGACAACCGCCATGGCGAAGGATGCCTCCACGTTCCGCAGACCGAGCAGCTTGTCGGCCGCCTTGGAGGCGGCGATGCGATCCTCGGGGGAGGGGGCGTGGTCGGCACTCAGCCAGGTGATGGCGAACACGTCGGCGTAGATGTGGGCGTGGGCGTCAAAGTCGCCCGCCACCTGAAGCTCGCGCATACTTTCGTTGAAGAACTCGCGGGCGGTCGCGGTGTGGGCGTTGCGGCCGTAGAGGTAGTAGGTCACCTCAAAGGTCTGCGCGCCCGCCGAGCGGGTGAAGTTGTGGGTGTCCAGCATGATACCGCCCAGCAGGAGGTTGGCTTCCTCCTTGTGCAGGGTGTCGGCGTAGTCGCTCTGCTGGAGAATCTCGGCAACGATCTCGCTGGCCGAGGATTTCGTGGTTTCTATATAATGAAGGAAAGGCGTGAAGGGAAGCTCGCCCTCCAGGCGGTGGTGGTCAATGACCGCGATGGCGCTCACGCCGTCCACGGCGGGGATGGAGCCCGCCAGCGCGGGGGCCTCAAAGATCTGGGGATTGCTCACGTCGGTGATGACGAGGGCGGTGCGGGTGGTGACGAGCTGCTGGGCCGCCGCCTTGTCCACGAATACGCGGTCGTACTCGGGCAGGGTTGCGAGGTGGGCGGCGCAGATGCGGAAGGTGTCGCAATCCTTATTGGTCACGATGTGGACGGGAGTGGAGGCGCGGCCCTGCGCGGCCAGAATGCTGCTGCACAGGCGGTAGGCGCCCACGGCCGAGCCAATGGCGTCAAAATCGGGGTTGGCGTGGCTCATGATGAGCACGTTGCCCGCGCTGGCAAGTTGCTTTTCCAGCAAATGGGCGCTGACGCGGGAGGTGATGGAGGTGTTGGTTTCCAGCGTTTTGTGGGTGCCGCCGAAGTAGGTAAGTCCACTCTTTCCGCGGCGTTGCATGGCCACCTGGTTGCCGCCGCGCTGGAGGGCCATATCCAGGGCGGCGTTGGCGGCGGCCTCCCGCTCGCGCATGGTGCCGTCGATGTCGGCAATGCCCATAGACACCGACACGGGGAAGGTGTTATCGCCCACGCGGATGTTCATGATGCGGTTGAGGATGGAGAAATTGTCGCGCACGCACTCGTCCAGCATCTCCTCGGAGAACATGGCGAGGTACTTGTCGCGGTCGTACTCGCGGATCATGCCGTTCATGCCCGCCACCCAGTCGGACAGGGTTTCCTCAATGACGTTGGCGGTGGCGCGGTAGTTGGCGCGGACGAACTGGGTCAGCTCCTGCAGGTTGTCCAGCACGATGTAGGCGAGGACGACGTGGTTGCGGTTGGTGCGATCCAAAAAATCCAGATACTCGGTTTCGTCACGGAACACGAGGAAGTAGTAGTGGTCAGCGCGGCGGCGGAGCACGTAGCTCTCCACGCGGTAGCGGCGGCCGCTCGCCAGGCGGACGATGGGGTGCTTTTGCCCGTTCTCCTCGGAGGGGAGCTCGCGGGCCACGCCCGCCTCGACGGTGGCGTTCTCGGCCGAGCTGACAATGTGATCCATGCGGACGGAGGGGCAAATGTCCGAGAGGGGAATATTGCAAACGGGGGTGTGAACGCCCAGCACCTCCTGCATGGCGGCGTTGATGACGCGCACCACGCCGTCACCGTTGACCACGGCGTAGGGGATGTTGATCTCGGAGCGGAACATACGGTAGATGTCGGCGTTGAGCTGGTCGGCCGCCTCCTCGGCGCGCAGGGCGCGGGAGATACGGCGGGCGTAGGCGCCGAAGGTGACGCCCACCGTCACGGCGTAGAAGGCGAGGATGCCGACGCCGATGGGGACGAGGGGCAGATGGGGGGCAACGGCCACGAGCAGGAGCATGAGTCCGAGCAGGAGCAGCCCTTCGGCGGCGCACACCGCAAAGGGCAGGCGCAGGTCAACCCGCAGGGGGCCCGCCGTGGGCGTGGGTTGTTTTTGTGTCATGGGAAACCTCCTTGTTCAGATAAAGTAACGCGGAGAGGGGTACGCTTACGGAGAATCGGGATCCTCGGGGGGCTTGAGCTGCCTGAGGCGGGATAGGAGTCGCCCGACGGTCAGGGAAATGGCCTCGTAGAAGGCGAGGACCACGGGGGCGGAGAACAAAAGGATGGGGACGATGACAAGCAGCAGGCATCCGCATCCGCCGCGCCCCCGCCGCGCCGTAAGAAAGCCCATAAAGCGGAGCAGACCGCACAGCGCAAGTCCGGGCTGGAGGATGAGGACGACGTTCTCGGCGACCGTCCCCACGAGGGTGGAGGCGTCGGTGCCCGAGATCCACACCGTCACGTAGCCGATGAGGAACACCGCGCCCGATATGGCGCTCATGGCAAAGAGGCGGACGCGGTCGCTGACCGATTCGCCATAGCCGAAGGCCGCGAGGGCGGCGTGCTGGATCATCTGGGAGAGGGTGGAGAGGATATTGATGATCACCACCACGAGGGCGGGGATGAGGTTGAAGGCCTGGTTGACGAGGTTCTCGGCGTAGGCGGCGTCCACGGGGATCTCCTCACCGCTCGCGGAGGGGATGGTCAGCTCCATGGAAACCAGCGTATCGGCAAGCAGAGCGCGTCCGCGGTCCAGCCATTCGAGGATGGCGGAGAGCTCCAGCGTGCCGAGGGCACGGTAGAACAGCGCGGCGGCCACGGCAGCAACCGACGCGCCGAGGGCAAGCGAGGAGAGACAAATGACCCCCACGCGGCTCGGGCCGTCCTCACGGGCGGCGGCCGCTCTCGTGCCCTGCGCCAGCGCGATGGCGGCGGGGAAGGGGGTGAGGCAGGCGAGGGCGGTCAGGGGATCGCGGGTGACCAAAAGGGAGAGGGCGAACGCCCCCAGCGGGACGAGGGGGAACCATACCAGCGCCTTTTTGGGGGACACGGCGAGCAGCATACTGCCCGTGCCGATGGCAAAGAGCAGGGACAGCCCCATAGAAAGGGGAATGGCGGAGGCGGTGGCGAGGTAGGAGAGGACGCCGAATACCGCGATGACGGGAATGAGGCCCCGCGCGCGGCGGCAGGCACGCCACAGGTAGGCGATTTGCAAGAAGGACGTTACGGCGGCGGCAATCTCAATGCCAAAGAGCAGGGAGGCGCTCTCGCCCGGGTTGGCGATCATCCCGACGGCACACGCGGGGAGCATGGCGGCGGACAGCGCGATCAGAATATGGAGGATGACCGAGGGGGCTGTGGGCAGTCCGCTTCGGGGAATGGGAACGAGAGGGGCTTTTTCGGGTGCGGGGGGATTGGCTTGGGTATTGGTATCCACGGTGCAACCTCCTTTCGGGGGATTGAATTTTGGTCCGTATAATTTATACGCGAATAGGTACAGTTATAGATTATAGTAGTGGATTATATTAGTATATCATATATTTCGGGATTTGTAAACACATTTGCCACGGATTTTTTGGAAAAATTGCACGGACTCGGAAAAGCTCAGCGCCCGGAAGAAGGTGATTTTCAAATGGGGGTTTGTCGGGGTGTTCATTTAGCCGCTGTAGGGGAGGCCCTATGTGGCCTCCCATGGGCGCCCACACAGGGGCGCCCCTAAAGGTAAAACAGCAATATTCCTTATCGGGTATAGATATTCTTTGGTTTAAGGGTGTAGGGGCGTTCTTTGAACGCCCGCGGGCGCACACAGTGCGCCCCTACCATGGGTTGTTATAAACCGTTCGATAAATCCAAATTTAA
>CAJGEA010000077.1 GCA_904502015.1 uncultured Clostridia bacterium
ACGCGCCCGTTCCCTCCCGTGAGGGCAAAGGCATCCATGAACATACTGTCACCCGCGAGAAGTGCCATCGCCTCACCGTACACCTTATGGTTGGTGGGGCGGCCGCGGCGCAGGTCGTCATCGTCCATACAGGGAAGGTCGTCGTGGATGAGGGAGGCAGAGTGGATGATCTCCACCGCCGCCGCAAAGGGAACGGCGTCCTTCACATCCCCGCCGAACAGGCGGCAAAATTCCAGCACCAGCGCGGGACGCACCCGCTTGCCCCCTGCCATGAGGGAGTAGCGCACCGACTCACCCAATGCGGCGTCGCACCGACCGCCCTCGCGGTAGAGTCCATCCAGATATGCCTCGACCTCTGCCGCATTTTCGCGGAGGACGGCCAAGGCAAGGGTATCGTCACGGCGTAGCATACTCATAGCGGTATCTCCTTATCGTAAATCGTAACCGAATCGTTGCGGCGAATTTACTCGCCGTCGGTGGTTGCAAAATCAGCGGGCTTGATCTCGCCATCGGACGTGCGTTGCAGGATCTTCACGCGCTGCTCGGCGTGATCCAGCTCGGAGGCACATCGGCGCACCAGCGCCACGCCCTCCTCGTAGAGCTTGAGGTTTTCGTCCAGAGGGACGGTATCCCCTTCCATGAGCTTGACGATGGCTTCAAGCCGCTCGATCGCCTGCTCAAAGGGCATGTCGGCGTAGTTTTGTTCGTTCATATCCATACTCCTATCAATCGGTTTGCAGCTCGGTATCGGTCTTCGTGACCGTTGCCGTTGCGCGGCTATCGGCAAAGCGGAGAGTGACGGTGTCGCCCACGGCGAGTCGGTCTGCGCCCGTGATGACGTGTCCGTCTTCACCTTGTACCAACGCATATCCCCGTCCCAGCACCCCCAGGGGGCTGAGCGCCGAAAGCTGGGCGCACAGACGGCGCAGATCCTGCCGTCCTGCCGTCACGTGGCGATCCGCCGCCCGATGCAATCGGACTCCGAGAGCATCCAGCCCTTCCCTTCTACGGGTATAGACCGCCTCGGGGGCAGACAGCACGCGGCGAGATGCCAGACTTGTGAGTCGGGTGCGCCGACGTGCCAGGGCAGCGGACACCGAGGTTTGCAGGCGGGTGGACAGCGCCGTAACGCGCCTGCCAAGGTCGGCCTTATCGGGCAGAGTCAGCTCCGCCGCCGCCGAAGGGGTGGCAGCACGAAGGTCGGCCACGAAATCGCAGATGGTAAAATCCACCTCATGCCCCACGGCAGACACCACGGGTATCTCAGAGGCGGCGATGGCACGTGCCAGCCGCTCGTCGTTGAACGCCCACAGATCCTCCGCCGAGCCGCCGCCACGACCGATGATGATGAGATCCACGGCTTGCTCGGGGTCATGGGCTACGGCGTTAAAATATTGAATACCGCCGCGCAGATAGGCGGCGGCCTCTGCCCCCTGCACGAGCGAGGGGAAGATCAGAATTTCAGTTGAGGGGCAACGCCCTCTGGCCACGCGGATGATGTCATGTACCGCCGCGCCCGAGGGGGACGTCACCACACCAATGCGCTTTGGGTGGGGAGGCATGGGCTTTTTGCGCGCGGGATCAAACAGGCCTTCGGCGCCGAGCCTTGCCTTGAGCTGCTCAAACGCCATAGCCAGCGCGCCCGCGCCGTCGGGCTCCATACGATCCACGACGAGCTGGTACTGACCGCGCGGCACGTAGGCAGACACCCGCCCGTGCGCCAGTACCCTCATACCGTTCTCGGGCTCAAAGCCCAATTTCGCCACGTGGGTGCGGAACATGACGGCGCCGAGAGTACTGTCGCTATCCTTGATGGAGAAATACAAATGCCCCGAGCCGTAGAGCTTGGCACCCGATATCTCCCCCACGACCCACACGTCGCGGAGCACCGAGTTGCCCTCAAGAAGCATTTTAATGTATTCGTTGACCTGCCCGACCGAGAAAGCGTCGGGACGAGAGGTTTGGTTCATGGATACCTCCGAAGGTGGAGATTTTTATGACCGCAGGGCGCAGAGCAACGCGACTCCCGCGGCATTATCCGCCGAGTAGGCGGGCTCAGAGAAGCACACGCGCCAGCCTGCCCCCTCGCTGAGAACGGGGCGGATGTAGCGATTGCTCATGACGCCGCCCGCGTACAGAACGGGCAGAGGGCGATCCCCAAGATCGCAACGATCACCGCGCGCAGCGAGGGACTCCTGAAGTTGATCGGTCATGCAGCGCAAACTTTTGGCAATAAAGGACAAAACGAAAGCGCTGACAAGGGGCGCATCCCCCGTCCGCCGCCACAGATCGGCGGCCTGATTCTCCAGCCCCGACAGGTGGCACTGTCCATCGCGGACACAGACCTTGAGTGGGGGGATTTTTTGGGTGTTTTGCACGGCCAGTGCCTCCATCGCGCGGCCGCAGGGGAAATCCAGCCCCATCATCACGCCCACGCGGTCAATGACCTGCCCTGCGTGGAGGTCGGCACCGCCGCCCACCAGCTCAACCCGCAGCTCACCCCCCTCGGGGCGCACCACGACCGCCTCGGTCGTACCGCCCGACACGTGGAAGGCAAGAAACGGATAATCGGGTAAGCCGCCGCACTCGGCCAGCATACCCGAC
This sequence comes from uncultured Clostridia bacterium, assembly GCA_904502015.1. GTDB lineage: Bacteria > Bacillota > Clostridia > Oscillospirales > CAG-272 > CAMEON01. Next base: position 2,605 of record CAJGEA010000077.1, read on the forward strand.
GAGTAAAGAGCCGCCGTGATATGACCGCTCTGGTGAGAGGACGCGTGGGTGGCAACACCGCACCCCGCCGCGAACGATTCGGCAAACGCGCGTCCTGTCAAAAAGCAGGGCATATAGGAGTCCTCCGCGTCACGCGGGCGGGCGGAATAACCCACACCTGCCACAACGTAGCCGCCCGACTCCAGAATGCCGCGCATCTCGTTCACCACGGTGGGCAGATTTTTGACATGGGCAAATACCGCATCGCTCTGGCGCAAGCCCCGCGCGCCTGCCGCCACGGGCAGGGGAGCCTTGCAGTTAGCGATCACTTCAAGCCGTCCCTCGGCATTGCGGATACAAGCCGCCGCCGAGGTGGTATAATTGCTGGTGTCAAATCCCACCCAGCACAAGGGACGGTCAGCCTTCATCGTCAGTTTCAGCAACAATGTCCGCCGAGGTCTGCTCGGTTTTGGCACCCTCGGACAGCTCGTTCTTGATGGCATTGAGTACGCCGTTAATGAAGGCGCGCGCCTTGGGATCGTCAAATTTTTTGGACAACTCGACCGCCTCGTTGATAGCAACGGCGACGGGCGTGCTCTTGACGAACATCAGCTCGTAGGCACCCAGGCGGAGAACGGCGCGGGACACGCGGGAAAGACGGTTGGTGCGCCAGCCCTTGGCGTGGCGGCCAATGCACTCGTCCACCTCGTCACGGCGCGCCATGATACCAAGGTACACGTCGCGGACGTAGTTCTCCTCATCGGTAATTTCCCGTTCCTCGACGGCGCGGGCGAGGATGTCCTCGGCCTGCTCGTCGGGATGGTATTCGGTTTCGTAAAGAAGAGTGAAAACCGACTCACGGGCGGCGCGGCGCGCCTCGCGTCTTGCGTCCTTCTTCCAGTCTGCTTCTCGTTTCTGATTCATATCTGCCATTGTATGCTGATCCTTTCGTTTCCGTAAAACAAGTCTACTTAGTCTGTTACATATCTATTATACTGTATTTCCCCCGAAAAGTCAACCGCCAAGAGTGAATAAATCCATAAATTATGAATATTTTTACTACCGTACCGAAGTCTATCCCTTATCCCGATTGCATAGGCTGACACAAAAGCGGCCATTGCCATAAAACCGAAAAAGGAGTTTGCGCTATGTCCCTCCCTCTCCGTCCCGTTCGCCTTGCCACGCTGGTACTGTCTGCCGCCGTAACGCTATCCTCGCTGGCCGGGATTCCCCTCCCCGCACGCGACGGCACCGCCCCTGAAATCAATCCCACCGCCTACGTCAGCGCGGCGGAGCAGTCGGGGGCATCCTACATCAAATGGGTGGATTTCGCCCCCTCGGCGCAGGCGTTGTCCGACACCCTCGCCTACGACGTGGACACCTACGGGAGCGATCACCACGTGAGCTGGGTGGATCTGCTCGCCTGCCTTGCCGCGCGGTCGGGGGGCAATTTTGCCTCCTACAGCAAAAAGGATCTGGATGTGCTGACCACCCGGCTGGAGGCCAACCCCCCTGTGACACCCGCTGATCTGACGCAAAACCAAAAGCTCTACGCCTACTACCGGGAGGCATACGGCGCGGTGCTGGGCGGCATGGTGGGAGAGTACACCACCACGGTTCAAGGCAGCGATCCCGCCCCCGATGCCCAGTCTGCCTATGGCTTACGCGTATTTTCCCCCATTGCGGCGGGATTTTCCTATCAGGACTACGATGACTTCGGCCAGTCGCGCTCCTACGGCTACAAGCGTTCCCACCTCGGGCACGATCTGCTCGGGAGCGTGGGTACGCCCATCATTGCTATTGAGAGCGGCTACGTGGAGAACTGCGGCTGGAATCAGTACGGCGGCTGGCGGGTGGGCATTCGCTCCATGGACGGCAAACGATACTACTATTACGCTCATCTGCGCGCGGGACACCCCTACCATGATATGTATAAAGGCAAGCGGGTGGACGCGGGCGAGGTCATCGGATACCTCGGCATGACGGGTTACAGTCGACGCGAGGATGTCAACGGCATATCCATCCCCCACCTGCACGTGGGACTGCAACTCATTTTCCACCCCTCCCAGATTGAGGGCTACAACCAGATATGGGTGGATCTGTACGCGCTCACCGCCTTCCTGTCCCGTCAACGCGTCACCGTGGAGCGGCGAGACGGCTCGGACGAGCGGTTCTCCAAGACCGTATTCCGCTACCCCGAAATGGAGGAATAGCGAGGCTGGACGGATTTTCTTCGACAAAAAATGCATTTTACCGTTGACTTATAGGTAGTTAAGTGATATAATGTAAAAGTTATAGGGCAAAACGCGATTTCGCTACTGCCCTTCAAATCACTAAAAAAGGAGACAGCCCAATCATGAATATCCGTGTTCTTTCCCTGGTCGCAGGTTTGCTGGTAGTCGGCAGCATGCTGCTGGTCGGATGCGACAAGTCCGACGAACCCATCGACACCACCCCCATCGAAACCACTGTCAACACCACCGCTCCCTCCGAGGAGACCTCCGATCCCGAGGTCACCACCACCGAGGCTGAAGAGACCACCATTGAGGACGAGGTAACCACCACCGAGCCCGAGGAAACCACTACCGAGCCCGAGGTGACTACCACCGAGCCCGAGGTGACTACCACCGAGCCCGAGGTGACTACCACCGAGCCCGAGGAGACCACCACCGAGCCCGAGGAAACCACTACCGAGCCCGAGGAAACCACTACCGAACCCGACACCACTCCCCTGCCCCAGCCCGAAACCATTGCGGCATCCCCCGTCAAGAACTTCCGTTACAAGGGCCATATCACCTCCATCAACGGCGTGGCTTACGATCTGAACGGTTACCGTGACATGGTTGCCGATCCTAAGGTACACGTGATCGCCCAGCAGAATGGCATCGTCCTTGGCGCGAACAACAGACTGTACCTGTCCGGCTGGGCAGCTATGAACGGTGGACAAAAGGGCATTTACTGGTCGATTGACGGTACAAACTGGTTCTCCTTCGTTGGCGGCAGCTACGCGAACGCTACCGAGGAAATCAAAACCGAAGCCGGAAACCAGGAATCCGCATGGATGCTTACCAACGTGGTAGATGCTAACGTGGTCTTTGCGGATGTTGCCGCAGATCTTTCTGCTTACGCGGGCCAGACCGTTACGGTGCAGGTGGCTGTTGGCGGCACCACAAACGGTCTCTGCCACTTCCTCACCCTTGAGGTAACCGTTGGCGGCGGCTCCGCAGGTGACAATGACGTCGCCGGCCTGCCCACCCTCAACGGCCAGACTCCCTACGAGGCCTACGAGAGCGTACGCGAGCAGGTGGACGGAATGCTCACCAACTGCCAGGAAAACAACACTACCAACCAGTACCTTAGCTACATGGGCCAGACCGCACTGATGCAGACGGTTGAATCGGTCAGCAAGATAAACGGCAACGATCTCGAGTCCATCACCACCACCGTGAGTTATCTGGACAGTACCACCTCGGTAACCAAGTCCTACTACAAGGACGGCTGGCTCTACGGCAACGAGAACGGCACGACCTTCAAGGCCCAGCTTACCATGGAGCAGATGTACGCCATTGTGTACGGCACCGATGCCGCCAATGAAGAGAAGATTCTGAATATGCCCGAGAGCTGGTTCAAGGACGTAGGCTTTACCCAAAACGAGGACGGCACCTATTCCATCCGCGTGCTGCTGGAGGGTGATAGAGTTGAGGAGGTCATCGGCCGCCTTGGCATCGCCGACATGGCCGCTATGGGCATGGAGCTCTCCGACCTCTGCTACGACATCGTGCTGGATGCCGAGGGTAATTTCCTGAAGATCGTCTACACCTTCCGTTTGACTATGGATCTGGAGGGCGAGGCTATGGTGATCGAGTCCGAAAGCACCATTACCTACACGGGCATCGGCTCGACTACGGTTACCGTACCCGACGGCTGCGACGGTTACGTTGACGTCACCGACCAGCTTGTCAATTCCATCGCTTGATCTGTTTTTATGTTCCCGCCCACTCACGGCGGGAGCATTTTGTCGCAAATCTTTCACGCAAATCTCACAGAAGATTTGCAAAAACCGTAACTTTCCTATTGACATTTCTTTTTCGACATGGTATAATAGCCATGTTTTGATGCAAACGGCGACGGTTTTCCGTCGTTCTGCGTCAAATAATACAACACATAAGGAGAACAACATGAAAAACCGTTACCTGGTCCTGTTTGTAGCCCTGCTGGTCATCGGTAGCCTGCTTCTCGTTGCCTGTGGCGACAAGAACGACAAGCCCGCTGACACCAAGGCCCCCACCGCTGCTCAGACCGAGCCCGCCACCGATCCCGCTGAGGACACCACCGTTCCCGCTGAGGACGACACCACCGCTCCCGCCGAGGACGACACCACCGTTCCCGCTGAGGACGACACCACCGCTCCCGCCGAGGAGACCACCTCTCCCGCTGAGGAGACCACCGTTCCCGCTGAGGAGACCACCGTTCCCGCTGAGGAGACCACCGCTCCCGCTGAGGACGACACCACCGTTCCTGAGGAAGAAACCACCGAACCCGACGTAGTCCTTCCCTACGACTACTGGCAGGACGTCCTGTTCTACGTTCCCCACGTTTCCTTTGACGAGGTAAAGGTGAACAGCATTGCAGGCACCAACATCAAGCCCGCTGACGGTGAGACCGCTACCGTCTCCAACACCGTCTCCACCCTGTACGTTTGGGGTTGGGCTGCCGTCATGGAAGAAGCCTATGAGTTTGGCTATGTTATTGATGACGGTGAGATCGTTATGGATCCCGCTTTCACCTTCGAGGCTGAGCAGGGCGTTATTGACGCTATCGCCGGCGTTGGCGGCATTGCAGGCAACCGTTTTGCCATCGCCGTTGACGTTGCCGCTCTTGAGGGCGAGCACAACATCAAGGCTCTCGTTCAGCTGGACGGCGTGTACGTCATCGTCGCTGAATTCAACATCAACAAGGACGGTGTAACCGAGACCACCCCCGAGGATGATGAAGAGCCCTCTACCCCCTCTAACGCTGTGGTTGTCGATCTCGCTACTCTGGCAGATCAGGTCGGTTACAGACCCAACTTTGCCCCTGCCGGCTACACTAAGCCCCTCTTCGTGCTGGGTTACGGCTGTTACATCGATCTGGGCGAGATGGACCTCTCCAAGTATACCACCGTTCGCATCCTGTACGGTTGCGACGGCAGCCCCGCCACTCAGGAGAACTTTGGCGCACTGAACGGCGATGCTCCCATCGGCCTGAAGAGCACCGCTACCTACTACGGCAACTCCGGTACCTACGAGATGGACGGCGATATCGCCCACGCCGACATGGTCTTCAGCTCCGACGCTTGGGCAAGCGGTGCAAGATGGGTTGAGATCGACCTGACGAACATCGACTACACCGGCAACGTCTACGTAGCCGCACACAACCCCGCGAACACCCAGATTGCTATCTCTGCCATCGAGTTCATTCCTGCTGAGGCTTAATTAAAACCCGAAAGGGGTTGTCCCGCATCACACGGGGCAGCCCCTTTTTTCTGTGATCCACACGGCTTCCCCAACCGAAAGATCTAATCCCAGCAAATTCTGTATTGACTTTCTCTATCGAGCATGGTATAATAAGGATACTTTGATGTCGCAACTCTCCGAGTGGCGGCATCAAATACGAAAAAAACAAGGAGATATACTATGAAAAACCGTTATCTGATACTGGCGGCCGCGCTGCTGCTTATCGGCAGCCTGCTTCTCGTTGCCTGCGACAAGAAGGATGACCAGCCTGCTGACACCACCTCCGCGGACACCACCGTAACCACCGAGCCTGAGGCTTCGGTAACCGAGACCGAGACCGAGACCGAGACCGAGACCGAGACCGAGACCGAGACCGAGACCGAGACCGAGACCGAGACCGAGACCGAGACCGAGACCGAGACCGAGACCGAGACCGAGACCGAGACC
>CAJGEA010000078.1 GCA_904502015.1 uncultured Clostridia bacterium
ATGAGCCGGAGGACAATACCACTGCTCCTACGGATGAGACCACAAAGGCTCCCGAGGAAACTACCAAGAAGCCTGAGGAAACCACCAAGACTCCCGAGGAAACTACCAAGAAGCCTGAGGAAACCACCAAGGCCCCCGAGGTTACTAAACCCGATAACATCCCTGCGTCGGGTACGGTGAATATGGCATCTCTGTCTTCCAATCAAGGATATAAGGCAACGTGGCCCGAGGCGGGTTACAACGCGCCCATCGTCCTGTTGGGCTACAACGTGCCCATCTCTCTGGGTCATATCAATCTCGCCAACTACTCCAAGGTGCGTATCCAGTACGCCTTTGACGCCGGTGACGGCACCAAAGCCTATTTCAACAGGCTGAACGGCAACGCCCCCATCGGCCTCAAGAACAACCCCAGCTCCTTCGGCCACGCAGGCTCCTACATGATGGACGGCGACATCGCGCACGGCAACATGACCTTCAGCTCGAACGCATGGGCCGGCGGTGCCAGATGGGTGGAGATCGACCTGTCCAATGTGAACTACGCGGGCGACGTATGGGTGTCCGTGCATAACCCCGAGGGCACCGAGATCGCCATTTCTGCCATCCTCTTTACCCCCAAGGGTCAGGCGGATAAGCCCGTAGAAACTCAGCCTGCCGAAACTCAGCCCACCGTTACCCAGCCCGCGGAGACCCAACCCGTGACACCTCCCGCGAGTAGCAAGGATCCCGTGTATAACATTCCCTTGGATACGCTGATGGAGAACGGCCGGTCGGCTAATACCGTTCTCTCTCAGTATTGCTCGGTGGCGTGGGGCGAGTCCAACAGCTACGTTACCTTTACCGCTAACGGCCCCGATCCCTACGTGACCGCCATTGTTCCCGGCTCCTCCTGCACCGTGACCAGCCGCCTGTACGTGCTCTATCGCACAACGACCGCTGTGCATGCCGAGTTGTTCATCGGCTCGGGCGTGGGCGCGGGCTGGTCGGGAGTGGGCGATAATGCGGAAAGCGCCGCGTACACGGCAGACGGTAAGTGGCACCTGCTCGCCATTGATCTCAGCCGCGTGTCGGCTCTCACCAATAACACCGCAACCTACCTGCGCTTCGACTTCTTTGCCAGCAATGACACCGCTCCCTACAACGGCCAGAAGATGGATATCAAGATGCTGGCATTCTTTAACAGCGATGCCGAGGCAAAGGCATATGCCACCGCCAAGTACGGCTCGGATTACAGCGGTGCCTACATACCGTCCGAGGACAATTACGGCTTTGACCCCGTGATTACCATGCCCGGTTACCTCTCGCTGCCCTACGTTCCCTCTCAGCCCGCTCAGATCAGCAACTGGAAGGGCATCTGGATCTCCCAGTTCGATCTCAGCTCGGTGTATCGCAAGAACGGCACGCAGCGTCCGCAGGCAGAGTTCCGCTCCATGATCCAGACCATGATGAACAACGTCGTCAAAGACGGCTACAACGCCGTGATCGTGCAGGTACGTCCCAATGCCGACAGTATGTATCCTTCTCAGTACTATCCACCCAGCAAGTACACAGTGGGCTCTTACGGTAACGGCTTCTCCTACGATCCCTTCGCCATCATCGTGGAGATCGCCCATCAAAAGGGACTTGCGGTTCACGCGTGGATCAACCCCATGCGCGGTATGACGGATGCCGAGCTGAAGGCGGTTGACAACAGCTATCCCATCAAGCAGTGGTACAACGATTCCGCCAAGCGCGGCAAGTATATCGTGAAGGTGGACGATCGCTGGTATCTGAACCCCGCTTACGGAGAGGTGCGCGCGCTGATCGTCAATGGCGCCCTTGAGATCGTCAAGAAGTATGACGTGGAGGGCGTCCACATGGACGACTACTTCTACCCCGTGGGGCCGAGCCAGACCTCCTTTGACTCCGCGGCGTACAAGGCCTACTGCGCGGAGAACGGCAGCATCTCGGTGGCCGATTTCCGCCGCGACAGCCTCAACAAGCTGGTGTCGGCTCTGTACGGCTATATCAAGCAGGCCGATCCCACCGTGCTCTTCGGTATCAGCCCCGCAGGCGAGTACGATACGGTGCAGAACGTGCATTGCGCCGACGTTGTCAAGTGGTGCTCTACTCCCGGTTACGTTGACTACATCATGCCGCAGATCTATTGGGGCTTTGAGCATCAGACGACCGCCTTCGATACGATGTGTACGGCTTGGAAGAAGATGGTCAAGACCAACTACGTCAAGCTCATCATTGGTATGACGATGGGCAAGGCTGAGTCCGGGTACGATCAGTATGCCGGTACGGGTCAATACGAGTGGCGTGATCACAAGGACATCCTCGCGCGCTCGGTCAACTATACCCTGACCATTAAAAAGTGCGTGGGTGTCACGGTGTTCTGCTACCAGTATCTCTACGATCCCGTCAGCGGCGCGCAGAACAGCCAAACCGCCCAAGAGCATGCCAACCTCAATAACGCGCTGAAGAACGCGCAATGGTAAGCGCTCTTTGCTTATAGCGAAATCCCCACCTCCCTTGGGAGGTGGGGATTTTTGTCGAAGGCAAAAGCAATTCAAATTTGGACCGCCTGCGGCGGGGCTTTCGATCGGGGATGGGACTCTTAAAGCCAACCATCTCACCCGATGGAAAGGCTTTCAAATTTGGATTTATCGGCCACCTGCGGTGGGGCTTTGGCTCGGGGATGGTTGCCATGCGCCGACCATCTCCCACGAGGGAAAAGTGGTTTTCAAATTTGGATTTATCGGTGGGTTTGCGACACCCTAACGAAGCCTCCCTCCGAGAGGGAGGTGTCACGCAAAGCGTGACGGAGGGAGACCGCGTAACCGTTGGTCTACATGGACTTTCCGGCAACGCACTCTCCCCCACCCGCTACGCGGGAGCCCCCTCCCGGAGGGGGCCTCGGTTAGGTTGCCCGCTCCCCTACAAACCCCAATTTGACGTGTAGATAGATAATACGAAAACGATCTGCAAGGTGTCCATTCATCTTTTTCCGAGAAACACTTGAAAAATGTGTCGCGCTGTGGTATAATAGTTTGACGATTTAACAATCGATATTCAAGATCCGACATCACGCAACGGAGGTTTACCATGGCATCCTACTGTGTTCTATATAATCCCCTTGCCAACAACGGGCGCGGCGGCGTGGAGGCGCGCCGACTGGAGGCGCTTTTGACAGGCAACTCGTTTGACTTTTGCGATATTACCAAAGTAGAGGATATGCGCGAATTTCTCGCGCAGCTCCCCCCCGAGGTCACGGTGGTGCTGACGGGCGGCGACGGAACCATCAACCGATTCGTCAACGCGCTGGACACCGAGGACCTGCCACGCGACATCTACTACTACGCGACGGGCACGGGCAACGATTTCCTGCACGACCTGGAAAAGCCCAAGGACGGTGATCCTTTTTTGCTCAATCCCTATCTACTCCGCCTGCCCCGCGTACACGTCAACGGCATTCATGCGCGGTTTATCAACGGCATCGGCTACGGGCTGGACGGCTACTGCTGTGAGGAGGCCGACAAGATCCGCGCGAAATCCTCAAAGCCCGTCAACTACACCGCGATTGCCGTCAAGGGCTTGGCGTACGGGTTCAAGCGCGTACACGCCACGGTGACGGTGGACGGCGTGACCCGCGAATACGACAACGTATGGATCGCTCCCACCATGAACGGCCGTTTCTTCGGCGGCGGCATGATGTGCGCCCCGCAGCAGGACAGACTCAACGAAGAGCGGACTGTGTCTGTAATGGTGATGCGTACCAAGACCAAGCTCCGTGCGCTATACCTGTTCCCTACCATTTTCAAGGGTACGCACGTCAAAGCAACCGACGTGGTGGATATTCTGCAGGGGCACGAGGTACACGTTTCCTTTGACCGCCCCTCGGCATTGCAGATTGACGGGGAGACCGTGCTGGACGTGCGGGAGTATTCGGTGACGACAGCGCCGATTGAGGAAAAGAAGCAATTTTAAGAGAAGGTATTATGAACGAAGAAAAGGTATTGGCATATTTGAATATAGAGAAGGATAAAAAAAACGACAAATTTGCATCGAAAATCGTACTCGGATTCAACATTGGGTTCACCTTGTTTGTGGGTGCTATGTTGTTACTGATGTCATTTTCTCAAATTCATATTGCACTCACAATTTCTTTTTTCGCTATTGATCTTTTGTTTTTTATATGCTTGATCGCATATAAAAATCCGGCTTGGCAATTTATCATAGAAGCCATCGGGCTTTTGCTCATAACCATAAAGCTGTTGATCGGATATGTGATATCCTCAAAAGAACTGTTGGCAAAAGAAGGATTCCCGATCTTCTCTTGGGTACATCTCACTGTATTATTTTTATCCTTATGGGTGGCGATATATCTTGTAATCAGGCTGCACAGGACCTACCAAATCATAAAAAAACATCCTATTCCAATAGCAAGAAAGAAAATCAAAAGACAAAGTTCCTTTCCCAAATGGCTGGCCGTTGTTATCGCTTTTATGTGTCTTCCAATGCTTTTTGTAAAGCTGTTTCCGGAAATCTCTCAGACCTTGGGATTGGGACTGGGCTTTGCTTGCTGGACCTTGGCATGTATATTTTTCATTCTGTTCGCTATGTATCTTCCCAAGGTCATTGTTTCGATAAGATTCAAAGCTTATCGATATTTTAAGCCATGAATAACCACTTGAACGAAAAATCTGTGTTCACCCGTTTGGGATGAACACAGATTTTTGTTGTATAAAGGCGTTCACAGCCCTCGCTTTTGCCGCTCCTCATAGATGCGGTCGGCGAGGGCTGTGAACTCGGCGATGTCAAGCCGCTCACCGCGGATGTCGGCGCGGTGACCGCAAGCCTCCACGATGGCAGTCAAAGTTTCCTTGGGAATATCGCGGAAGCCCGCCGAGAGGGCGTTGGGCAGGGTCTTGCGGCGCTGCTCAAACGCGGCGCGGATGGTGCGGAACAGGGTGTCCTCGTCCTTCGGTTGGTAGGGCTTTTCCTTATGCAGGCGGATGCGCACCACGGCGGAATCCACCTTGGGCGCGGGGAGGAAATTGCCCGCGCTGACGCGAAAAAGCTTTTCGGCCGTGCCGTAGTAATTGAGAACGGCGGTGATGGCACCGTAATCCTTACTGCCCGCCTTAGCGCAGAGGCGGTCGGCGACCTCGGCCTGGATCATGATGGTGATGCTCTCAAAGGGCAATCCCGACTCAAGGAGCGCCATCAGGATGGGAGTAGTGATATAGTACGGCAGGTTGGCGCAGACGGACACGCTTCCCTGCTCAAAATACGGGTCAAGCAGAGCGTGCAGATCGGTTTTCATGATGTCCTGATGCACCACCTCGACCACGCCCTCGGGGCAATCCGACAGAGTGTATTTGAGAACGGGGATAAGTCCGTTGTCGATTTCCACCGCGATGACCTTGCGGTAGCGGAAGGCCAGCTCCTGGGTGAGCACGCCGATACCGGGGCCGATCTCCAGAATGGTAGCTTCCTCGGTGTCCGAGCAGGAATCGGCAATGTCCTCCACCACGGTGCGGTTGGTAAGGAAGTTCTGGCCGAACTCCTTGCGGAAGTTAATATTATAGATGGACATGATATCGCGTATGGTACGGATGTCGCAAAGATTCATGGGATACTCCTATGGCTGAGTTTTATTGGTTCTATTGTATCACAATTCAGGGCAAAAATCAAGGTCTGCACGCAACTCTTTTGCGTGCAGACCGATTTTTATGGGGGTGAAGGGGTGGCTTTACTCGCCATCTTCCCCGCCCTTGCGCTTTTCAACCGAGTTGGAAATCCAGTTCAGCAGCATAATCACAAGGACGATCACGCCCGTCACAAGGAAGATGCCCAGCATACCCATACCCATGATGGGGAGGGTATTTTTCAGGGTGTCGGGACGGAATGCGAGTCCATCTGCGTCACCGTCGCTCTCGCTCTCGGCGGCGGTTTCGGTGGGTTCGGTGGCCATTTCCTCGGCGGTGACGGTTTCCGCGGTGGTTTCCGCGATGGTTTCGGGGACTGTCACGTCGGTGGCACCGATGGAAAGAGTCATGAGGAGGGCAAGCAGGCAGGTTGCCAATGCCAATGCAAGGTATTTCATTTTCATGGTAGCATCCTCCTATCTTACGAGAACATGGGGACGAGGGAGAGGATCAGACCGCCCGCGATGACCGATGCGATCTGTCCCGACACGTTAACACCAACGGCGTGCATGAGCAGGAAGTTGGAATTGTCCTCCTCCAGACCCAGCTTATGCACCACGCGCGCCGACATGGGGAACGCCGAGATGCCCGCCGCGCCGATCATGGGGTTGATCTTCTTATCCTTGGGCAGGAACACGTTGAGGAGCTTGGCGAACAGGACGCCGCCTGCGGTATCGAATACAAAGGCGAACAGACCGAGACCGATGATGAGCAGGGTGTCAAGCTGCAGGAACTGGTCTGCCTGCATCTTGGTAGCAATGGTGATACCGAGGAAGAGGGTAACGAGATTCGCCAGCACCTTTTGCGCGGTCTCGGACAGATTATCCAGCACGCCGCACTCGCGGATGAGGTTACCGAACATGAGGAATCCGATCAAGGCGACGCTCTTGGGAGACACGATGCCCGCGATCATGGTCACGATGATGGGGAACAGGATGCGCGCGCGCTTCGACACGTTGAGATCCTTATTCGTCATACGGATGCGGCGCTCGTTTTTGGTGGTGAGCAGCTTGATGACGGGGGGCTGGATGATGGGCACCAGCGCCATGTAGGAGTACGCTGCCACCATGATCGCGCCTACGTACTTGGACGCGAAGTGCTGGGCGACGAAAATGGAGGTGGGACCGTCTGCCGCGCCGATGATGGCAATGGAGGCGGCGTCCTTGAGCTCAAAGCCGAAGCAGGAGGCAAGGCAGAGGGTAAAGAAAATACCGAACTGCGCCGCCGCGCCGAAGATCATGAGCTTGGGGTTGGAGAGCACGGGCCCGAAGTCGATCATGGCACCGATACCCACGAACAGGAGCAGGGGGAAGAGCTCGTTGGCGATGCCCGCGTTGAACAAGACGTCAATAACACCGATCTCGGTAATGCCGTCAATGGTCTGGGTGACCGCGCCCGACAAGGGAAGGTTGACAAGGATGGCGCCAAAGCCCATGGGCAGGAGCAGGGTGGGCTCCATGTCCTTTTTGATGGCAAGGTAGATGAGCAGACCGCCGATGCACCACATGGCGACCTGTTGCCAGGTGATGTTACCGAAGTTGGAGAACAATTCACCCATTTGTGCAAGGAAATTCACAACTGATACCTCTCTTTTCAAATTTTGGGGCAACCCGAGAAAACAAAAAGACCTTTACCGAATACGTATGTCCGCATTCGGTAAAAGTCTTGCGATTTCAATTCCTGGCGGAACGCGGTGCGTTCGTACTGACGCGCGGAATACGGCGATGAGTTCCCTTTCGGGGTCATGCCGCAGGCTACTCCCTTTTACCCGTCTATTGTATCACACAATTTGGAATTTGTAAAGGGGAAATTTAACATTTTTTCAGCAAAAATCAGCCCTCAAATCGGGTATGGATCTCGGAGAGGAGCTTTCGGATCTCAAGCTGCTGGGGGCAGATCTTCTCGCACTTGCCGCAGCCGATGCACTCTGAGGGCTTTGCGTTCTTGAGGGTAGCCCAATAGTAATCATCACGCGCCATGGCGGTGGTGTAGCGGCGAGCGACGTTCTCAGCGTCAAAGAGGCGTGGACTCGCGATATTCTTGGGGCAACCGTCCACGCAGTAGCGGCAAGCGGTGCAAGGAATGGTGGGGACGGCACGGATGATCTCGCACACGCGGTCGATGGCGGCCAGCTCGCGCTCATCCAGAGGTGTAAAGTCCTTCATGGAATTGAGGTTGTCGTTCATCTGCTCCATATTGCTCATGCCCGACAGGGTCATGAACACGCGGTCAAAACCTGCGGCATAACGAATGGCGTAGCCAGCGGGGGAGCAACCGCCCAGACCGTTCAAAACATCCAGTGCCTCGGCGGGCAGGTTGACGAGGCTGCCGCCGCGGACGGGTTCCATGACGACGACGGGCTTGCCGTGCTTCTCGCAAACCTCGTAGCAGAGGCGCGCCTGCACATGGGGATCCTCGTAGTCGATGTAATTGAGCTGGAGCTGGACGAATTCCACCGCGGGCTGCTCAGAGAGAATGCGATCCAGCACGTCGGCTGTGTCATGGAAGGACATACCGAGGTGGCGGATCTTCCCTTCCGCCTTGAGCTCGGCGGATATCTCGTAGGCGCGGCAAGCCTTGTAGTGCTCGTAGTTCTTGGCGTTGACCGCGTGGATCAGGAAAAAGTCGAAGTAGGTAACGCCGCAGGCCTCCAGCATGGTCTCAAAGTAGGGACGAACCTCCTCGGCGGTTTTGAAGAAGGATGCCGAGAGCTTGTCGGCGAGGATGTACTGATCACGGGGGTAGCGGGAGGTGAGAGCGTCGCGGACGGCGAGCTCGCTCTTGCCGCCGATGTAGCCGTGGGCGGTATCGAAGTAGTTAAAGCCTGCCTC
>CAJGEA010000079.1 GCA_904502015.1 uncultured Clostridia bacterium
AGAAGACAAAGCGTGCAGTACCGCCGCCGTCAACAGCCAGCCAACCGCCGATGGTCATGGTGCAGTCATCCAAAATGGCTACGCCCTGCTCAACAGCGTCAATGATCGTCGTACCACCGGTAAGGTAGTTGCCGCCCATGCTGGAGAAGTGGGCCGTACCGTGGGGGCCCATGCCGTTGATGTGATCAACGGAGCTCCAGAACTTGATGGTATCCTCAACGGGCTCGGTTTCGGTTTCATCAGGCTCAGTTGTAGTTTCCTCGGGCTCGGTATCCACCTCGGGTACGTATTCCTCACCGTAAACATGGAATTCGTAAATGCGAACATATCCATCCAGAGGGCAGGCAGGATTGGGAACATACAGACGGAAATACTGCCCCACAGCCGCTTCCTCCAGCTTGGCCGTAAAGACATTCGCATTCGCGGGATCCGCCGTCATAACCGTGATCCACTGGCTGTCCTCATTCTTCATTTGCAGTCTGTATTCGGATGACAGGTACCCTGTGCCGCCGGGCTCATTTGCGGCACCCATGACAGCCCAGCTGTCCACACGGCAAACCTTGCCCAGATCCACCTCAAGCCAGTATGCGCCCTTATCGTTCACAGTGGAGCACCACTTGGTACCCGTGTTTCCGTCCACCGCGCAAGACGCACCCTCGCCGGGCTGAGCGTAGTTGGACGTAGCATGCTTACCGTGGGACAGCGAATGATCGTAGCCCACCGTCAGGGCATCCGCGGCATTTTGGAGGGCGGTCTTCGCGTTTTGGTAATTCTCCACGGTAGACGCCTCGCGATTCAATACGGTCTGAGCCTCGGTCAAGGCCGTTTGCAGAGCCGCCCAGGTTTGAGCGGACCAGAAGCCCTGGGTCGCATTTTTCCAGATATCGCAAAGATCCTGCAGCTCCGGCTTGATCTGCGACAGAAGGAACACGTTTTCGAGCGTTTGCATCAGCTGGTCGTACGCGTCCTGAATAGCCTCTTGGGTGGCATGCGCGTCGTTCGCTACCGCCTTAGCCGTGGCGATGGCACGGGTCACGAGCGCCTTTTCCGCGTCCGACAGACCGGTGGTATCCTTAGACTCGGCATACGAGATCGCATTTTTCAGAGCGTCTCGGCTCACGGCTTCCTCGTTGTTAGCCAGTAGCTCGATCTCGGACAGAGTCACGGCCTTAGTAGAGTAAATATCCAGGCGATATTCGGTGTAATACTCCGCGTTGGCAACCGCAAAGGGGCGGGTATACGTTCCCCACAGGAACGTCACATCCTTTCGCTCGTCCAGCAGTACCCAATTCTCTCCGTCGCTCGAGCCGTAGAGAGCGAAGGCGTGGGGCGCCAAGGCTTCATTTTGGTCAGAGGTCAGCGTATACATGGTGACGCACTGCATTTCGTCAAAGGAGTAGAAAACAGAGATCTTTCCGTCGGCGGGCGTCAGCGTGGTGCCCGTAGCGGAGTCATTGTCCGACAAGAGAGCCGTGTTCTGCGCGCCGTCGCAGACGGCCTCCACGGTCTGATCCGCCTTGGGATTGGGAATCTCATGCCCTGCCGTCAGAGAGGTGGGCGCGGCATCCTCGGAGGTACCCCAATCGGAGGGCTTGTTGGTCATTTCAAACTCAATGACCGCGCCGTTTTTCGTCAGCTCCGTCTGAAGGATGCTGGTTTTTTCGTAGGGCTGGCCGTTGATGGTCAAGCCGGCCACGTAGATATTCTCAGAGCTGTTGTTGGGTGCGCTGATCACAAGATCCTTGCCGTTTTCCAGATGGACGGTAACCTTGGTGAACAGAGGAGAGCCAAAGACCAGCTCGCCCGTGCCCATGCTCAGGGGATAGATACCCATGGCGCTGAAGATGTACCAAGCCGCCTGGGCGCCGTTGTCCTCGTCGCCGATATAGCCTCCGCCGATCTGACTGCCTGTATAACACTGACGCAGTACCTGACGGACGGTCTCCTGCGTGCGGTCGGGACGACCGGCATACAGGTACATGTAGGGAATGTGCAAAGAGGGCTCGTTGTTGTGCTGATAGTTGCCCATCTTAACCTGAACGATCTCGTTGATCATGGTGGGGCCGCCTATACCCGTACTACTGGGGAAAGGAGTGCCGAAAAACTCATCCAGCTTGGCCGCCAGCGCCTCACGGCTTCCGTACAGGTTCACAAGGCCCTGTCCGTCATGCGGGGCTGAAAAGGCCATGTTCCAGGCGTTTGTCTCCTCGTAGTCGCCGCCAAAGGTGAGGGGATTCAGAGGCTCTACGCTCCATCGTCCGTTCACGGTCTTGCCACGGAACCACTGATTCTCGGTATCAAAGAGATAGGAATAGCTAAAAGCGCGGTTCATCAGGTACGCATAGTTGTCCATGTCGCCCACGGCCTTGGCCATCTGGGCAATACCCAGATCGTTCAGACAGCCGTCCAGCGTCCAGGACATACCGTTCGACGTTGTGTTCGGAATATAGCCCAGGAAAATACCCGTGTTCATGCCCTTGCGTCCGCCCATGCCACCCGCGTAGGTGGACATATTGGCATTCTTCAAGGCGGCCTTGTACGCGGTCTCCACGTCAAACTCGATGCCGCGCATCAGCGCGTCGCCGTAGATCACGTCAGAGCTGGTGCCCGCCATGCAGTCCAGACCGTTAGGCGCAGACCAGCGGGGGATCCAGCCGCAGTCACGGTAGTGGTACAAAAAGCCGTTCAGCATCTCACTTTCTTGAGACGGCTCCAGAAGGGAGTAGGCAGGCCACGCCGTGCGGTAGGTGTCCCAGAAACCGTTGTTATAGTACATCTTGCCGTCTACCACCTGCTGAGTGTAGGGGCTTCTGTACTGCCAGCCGTCGGCCGTGCCCTTCCCCGTGTACTCGCCCAGGTGATTGGGGTACAGGAACAGGCGGTACATATTGGAGTAGAAGGTGATGAGCTGATCCTCGGTGGCGCCCTCGATCTCCACGGTGCTCAGCTTATCGTTCCATATCGCCTTTGCCGCGGCAAAGACATCGTCGAAGGTCTTGCCCCCCAGCTCCTGCTCGTAGTTGGACTTAGCCTGCTCCACGCTGATAAAGGAGGTAGCCAAATGCATGGTAACCACATTCTGACCCTTGGCGGACTCGGCAAAGTAGGCCGTATTGCCCTGCACGCTCTGCACGTCGGTATCAAACACGCCGTAGATGTACATATTCTTCAGGGTCGTGTTCCAGCTGCTGTTGGTACAGCTGACGGAGACAGTACCGCTGAAGGAATTTGTGGAGGAGCTGACTCTCAGCCCGTTCACGGTAATTCCACGCTTGGCAACACCTGCGTCATAGGTCACGCGCACCGACAGGCCGTGATCCGTGGGCGACATCTCCACGCGAGTTCCTGCGGCCTGACCGCTCTTCTTATTGAATTCCACACTGTAGTAGTGCGCCTGCGCGATTTCGTCGTCGCGGTCGTAGGCGGTGTTTCCGTTTCCGCCACTGGTGACCATAAAGTTCCAGGCAGCCGGGTCACCCAGATGGAAGTTCGCCTGATGACTGCATCGGAAGGAGGAAATGTATCCCGCGCTGTAGTCGTAAATCCCCATCCAGCCCACGTTCTCGGGCGTCCAGAAATTGAAGCCGTGAGGCAGAGCCACGAAGGGATGGCACGCACCGCGGGACAGCTCGTAGGGGTTCACGGGGTTGGTTCCGCGGGTGGTGACAACGTAATCCGTCAATTCATCGTAAACCTTTTCAGTGGGACCGATCCGCAGATCGTCGATGGTAGCCGTAAAAGCACAGTTGGCCTTCCCGTCCTCATTTTCATAGCCCACGAGAATATCCGTGATGGTCTTGCCCAAGCATTGCTCGTAAGCGCCCAAGGCCGTGATGCTGATGTTCTGCACACTGTAGAACATTGCCTTGGCTTCGCCCTGGTCGTTCGGATTCATGCCCACGCGGTTTTCGTCCTCAACGTCCAGTTGGCTCAGGTAGGTGCCGTCGGAGAATTTCAGATCTACCGCCAGATGCAGGGACTCGTAGTCCTCCGTCATATCGCCGCTCGGAACCATCACGTAAGTCAGCTTCGTGTCGGCACGCACGGGGATATTCAAACCCGAATAAACGGTTTGATAATTCCACGCGTGGCCGCTAGCCGTCTGGCGGCCGGAAATATTCAGAACACCGCCGCTGACCGACAGGGTCATGGACGCATTCTTCGCCCGATCCTGCATCGTCCGAAAGCCGTCCGCGGACGAAAAATCCGATTGAAACGTATCAGTCTCTCCCCCCGCAGCACCCGCCGCAGGTAAAACACCCGCAGGCAGCACACCGGCCATCATACCGATGGCCAGTATCATGCTGAGAAGGTTTCGTTTAAAATTGCGTTTCATAGAGCTCCTCCTAGATATAGATATATTCATTATACCATGCCAAGTGTTGTTTGTCAACCACTCCGCGGCAAGCTACTCGAAACAAAAAGAAACGGAAAGGTCGCGAGGTGGCATACGGGATGGTGCTCAGGTTGCCGTTTTCGCTATAGAGAATGAAGATTAGTTTGTCGGACTGAGGTTCTCTTGAATGTATGGAATGCAAATCATCCCACGTTTGAGGTTTCGATCAGCAGATCCATCCACTCCATGGGCAACACGTAGCTCCTCCCCTCAATGGGCACGTACACCGAATACGCCTGATCGTTGAAGGAACTCACGAACATGGGCATCAGCAATTCCGGCTCATCCTCAAAAAAGGCGTAAACCACTCCACACCCTTTATGATTCTCAAGGCTCCCGTCGGGTTGCCTGACCAGATCGTACAGCCCCGCTTCCTCGGGGCTTTTCTGGGAAAACACATCGGCAAAAAATTCCGCGATGACCGCAGGATCTCGGATGCCGTCAGCGCAGGTTGTATGATCTACTTCAAGCAGAAAAGGATCGTTGCTCGAAAAAAGCTCCAGTTGGACACAGCGCTCCGGGGAGAGATCGAGCGGCGGCCGCGTAACCCTTCGATACACGCTGTACCACTCGTTGTCCGGAAGCTTGCGGATCAGAATATCGTCCGTAGCGCTTTCGGTAACCGAGTACATTCCATTTCGGTGAGGAAAATCCTCCGACAAATATGTGTATTTCTCCTCGCCCTTGACACCGGCCTCGAAGGTCAGAGTACCAAGATAGTAGAGCTCGGGCTCGGTGCCGATCAGGGTATATTCCACACCATCGGGGCTGACTACGTTGCCGTTTTTCAGCTCGGTATACACGGGCTCGCGCGAGCAACCGCAGAGAAGGAACAGAGACGCAATCAACAGGCAAGTCATCTTTCGCATACGGGTACCTCCTTACCATATCGTTGGCAATTCTATTATATCACGAAAAGGAAAAGAACGCAAGTCCCCTTCTCCGCACAAGGTCAACCGTTATCCATTCTCTCGGCGCAATGAGAGCAACGTCCATGGGCATCCAGCTCCAACGGCTTGAACGTCTTTTTCAGTTCCGCCCGGATCGCCCTATGCTCGCCGTTAATATTCCCTCCGCCGTCGAGGACAAACCCCTCCTCCTCAATGGAGGGCGCGTATCCCTGCGCGCCGCAGATCTTGCAGGTGTTGATGAACCGCTTGGCAGCGGGATTCCACTTGTCTATGTAGAGCGATTTTCCGCGCTTGGTGGTTTTGCTGTGGGACATGGGTATCACCTCCTCAAATGCATTATATCACGATTGGGCAAATATGTCAATGCGATAGCCTTGCATCTCATCAAGCCGCAGGAGAATACACGCTGGCGCGTGATGATATCCGGCCCCGTAGGGGCTGATCATATGTACCGCACTTCGCGCGGCGGATGATATACCAAGCCTGCGGCTTGGATAAAAAAATCCGATGCTTACGCATCGGATTTTTGGCGGAGAGAGATTCGAACTCCTCCTCGCCGCGTAGCGGCTCGGTGTCAAGCTACACCGAGCATCCCCAAATGACAAGGTTGCGCGGTAGCTTGCACGGCTTTTCTCAAGCCCCCGTTTCCGCTATGAAAAAAGCGCATCTGCAAAGCAGATGCGCTTTTTTCATGGCGGAGAGAGAGAGATTCGAACTCTCGGTACGGGATTACCGCACACACGATTTCCAGTCGTGCGCCTTAGACCAGCTCAGCCATCTCTCCACGGTCTCACGGCGGATTCTCCGTGCGACTTGATTATGATACCACAAAGTCGTCCTTTTGTCAAGAGGTTTTTCAAAAAAAATTGCAACTTTCCCGTGAAATCCCATAGCACCGCTTCGAAAATTTTAAGTTTCGGGCAAAAAAATGCGCAAAGCCCTTGCCGAAATGCAAAAAATACTGTATAATAGAGTATCATTGGAGTATTATGCGCACGCGCACGCGGGACGCATTGAACGGGCGGGGTCGCCGCCCCATAGAAAGGAATCGTATGGCACAGAACGAACGCATGAAGCACATCCGCAACTTCTCCATCATTGCCCACATCGACCACGGCAAGTCCACACTCGCCGACCGCATTCTGGAGCTGACCCAGACTCTCACGGCGCGCGAGATGGAGAACCGCGTGCTGGACAACATGGAGCTGGAAAAGGAGCGCGGCATCACCATCAAGGCGCGCGCCGTCAAGCTGGACTACACCGCCCCCAACGGCGAGGTCTACTGCCTCAACCTCATCGACACCCCCGGCCACGTGGACTTCAACTACGAGGTCTCCCGCTCCCTCAACGCCTGCGACGGCGCGCTTCTCGTGGTGGACGCCACCCAGGGCATCGAGGCGCAGACTCTGGCCAATGCCTACCTCGCGGTGGACGCGAATCTCGAGATCGTCCCCGTCATCAACAAGATCGACCTGCCCTCGGCGCAGGTGGACCAGTGCCGTAGTGACATTGAGGACATCATCGGCATCCCTGCCGAGGGCTGTCCCGCCGTATCCGCCAAGACCGGCCTGAACATGCAGGACGTGCTGGACGCGGTGGTACGCGACATCCCCGCCCCCACGGGTGACGAGGACGCCCCCCTCAAGGCACTTATTTTCGACTCCTACTACGACAGCTACCTCGGTGTCGTGGTCAACATCCGCCTCTTTGACGGCGCGCTCTCGGCGGGCGACACCATTCGCCTCATGAGCACGGGCACCACCTTTGAGGTGGTGGAGGTCGGCACGCTGGAGCCCTTCGGCCTCCGCAAGTGCGACACTCTGCGCGCGGGCGAGGTTGGCTACTTCACCGCCTCCATCAAGTCGGTCAGCGACACCCAGGTGGGCGACACCGTCACCCTGCGCGACAACCCCACCGCCGAACCCTGCCCCGGCTTCCACGCGGCGCACCCCATGGTGTTCGCGGGTATCTACCCCGCCGACGGCGCACGCTACGGTGACCTGCGCGACGCGCTGGAAAAGCTCCGCCTCAACGACGCGGCGCTCTCCTTTGAGCCCGAGACCTCCATCGCGCTGGGCTTTGGCTTCCGTTGCGGCTTCCTCGGTCTTCTCCACATGGAGATCATTGAGGAGCGTCTGGAGCGCGAGTTCAACCTCGACCTCATCACCACCGCCCCCAGCGTTGTCTACGAGATCGAATGCACCGACGGCTCCGAGCTGATCGTAGACAACCCCTCCAACTTCCCCACCGCCGATCTCATCCGCGAGGCGCGCGAGCCCATCGTCAAGGCCGCCATCATCACCCCCACCGACTACGTGGGCGGTCTGATGGATCTCTGTCAGGATCGCCGCGGCGAGTTCATTGACATGAAGTACCTCGACCAGACTCGCGTGGAGCTGCACTACCACCTCCCCCTCAACGAGATCATCTACGATTTCTTCGACGCGCTCAAGTCCCGCTCCCGTGGCTATGCCTCGCTGGACTACGAGCTCCTCGGCTACCAGCCCTCCAAGCTGGTCAAGCTGGATTTCCTGCTCAACGGCGAGCAGGTGGATGCCCTCTCCTTCATCGTCCACGAGGAAAAGGCCTACGCACGCGCCCGCCGCGTGGCCGAAAAGCTGAAGGACAACATCCCGCGCCAGCTCTTTGAGATTCCGATTCAGGCCGCTATCGGCTCCAAGATCATCGCCCGCGAGACCGTCAAGGCCATGCGTAAGGACGTGCTTGCCAAGTGCTACGGCGGTGATATCACCCGTAAGAAGAAGCTGCTGGAAAAGCAGAAGGAGGGTAAGAAGAAGATGCGCCAGCTCGGCTCCGTCCAGGTCTCTCCCGAAGCCTTCATGGCTGTCCTTCGCCTCGACAGCGACGATCAGAAGTAAGGGCGCGAGTTCGCAGGGGTTTCACCCCTGCACCCCACCAAACTTTCTTGAAAGAAAGTTTGGATCAAAGAACTTTAATAAAAATTTCTCAAGATTTTTTGAAGGGGGTCTGGGGGAAACTTCGCAATATTTGCCGCAGGCAAATTTGCACCGAGCGCCGCTGGCGGCGCGAGGAGGCTTGCAAGAAGTTTCCCCCAGTTTCGTTCTTACTCACGTCATATTGTAAACTTTATGAATATTTCTGCGGCTATCCCTTGATTTTGCGCGAAAA
>CAJGEA010000080.1 GCA_904502015.1 uncultured Clostridia bacterium
GCGTTAAGGTAACCGAAAAGGACGAGAACGACGAGCCCGTCTACACGCTGGACGTGGGACGCGCCGACGACATCGCCGACAAGTGCCGACTGATCTTCTCCAAGGAATTTACCGTTGATATGAACAACCCCGGTGACGGTGTTGACGTTGTCGAGGTAGGTCAAAACTGCTTCGGCGGCGGCCACGCCCTGTTCTTCGGCGAGTGCATGCAGTGCGTAACCCGTATGCGCGGCTTTGACGTCGAATTCGGTATTCTTCCCTACCCCATGTACGATGCCAAGCAGTCGGGCTACCACAGCGTCATGCACCAGACGGGTAGCGTTGTTTCCATCCCCCGTAGCATCTCCGAGAACAGCAAGACCTCTCTCGTCATGGTTACCAGCATGATCGAGGCGATGGCCTGCTACGCACAGCCTACGCTGACCGAGCAGTACTACGAAATCAACCTCAAGTCCAAGCACTCCCACGATAAGGAGTCCGGCCCCATGATCGACAGGATCCTGGCCAACCGCGTGTGTGACCTGGCTTACTACTATAGCTGGGGTAATGGTATCGTTGCTCAGCTCGGCAACGCCATGCTCCCCTCCTCCAACGTTTCTGTCGCATCCAAGAACCAGACCTACAAGCGTTCGGTTGAGGGTGCCATCAAGCAGACACTGAAGAAATTTGAAAAGGCAGATCAGAACTGATCTTTCGTCTACATAACCTGAAAGGCTGTGGCCGTCGCATCTGCGACGGCCACAGCCTTTCATTTTATTCGGTTGGGATCATTTCTCCCCCGAGGGGACGTTTATAAGCTCGTCACGGGACTTGGGCTCACCCAGCACGGGCAGTCCGTCCTCGTCAAAGGCAATGGGCTGAACGTACATATAGCGCCCCTCCTCACCTGCATCGGGAGTGGGCATGCCGTGGTAGGCGATCCATGTCTCGCTACCGTCAGGCGACAGGAAGAAGGAGCAATGCCCCACGCCGTACACGTCATTGGCGGCGGCAAAGACCGATTGCGAGTGTTTCTTCCAGTTGTCAAGGTTCATCACTTGTTCGGTGGAAAAATCCGAGCCGGTAAACTCCACAAGGCCGAGGCAATAATACTCTGACCAGCATCCGCTTGCCGAATACAGAAGCGAAAGCTTGCCGTCATGGCAGAGGAAGATCGGGCCCTCGTTGACACGCGAGTCCTTGTCATCTCTCGCTCCCAATTTCTCCCACGTGTACTTGGGATGGGAAATGCGGATTCGGTTATCCGAGATCGTCCACGGATTTTCCATGGTAGCCAGCATGATGATCTGGCCTCGATCACTGGTAAACTGGGAGTAAGCCGTATACAGCGTGTCGGTTTTCTCATCGTAGAACACGGTCTGGTCGATGGCGTGCAGGTCGGGGTCGGTAAAGCCCTTGAATTCGTATTCTCCGAAGGGGTCATCGGTCTTGGACTCCAGACAGAACATACGCATCGTCCAGAAATCATTTGCCGTCTGCATACCGCAGGCGTAGATGTACCAGCGACCGGTGGAAGGGATATAGTGCAGCTCGGGTGCCCAGATACCGATCTCGGCTTTTCCACTCGTAGACTCGTATACCACAATAGATTCGCCGTCCAGAATGTTACTGATGGATTTACTGCGGTACAGACGGACGTTCCAGTACTCGGTACGGAGGGCGTAGTAGTAGCCATCGTGATACACAACGAAAGGATCGGCAGCAGGCGTTTCGGACAGCGGGTTTTGGAATGTTGCGGTATTCACGGGTACATCCTCCCCCAGAGTTTCGGTTTCGGTTTCGGAATCGGTTTCAGGTTGGGTTACAGCAACGGTAGGATCGGTAAGCGGAGTGCTCTCCCCCGTTGTATCCCCCGTATCGGTATTCCCTGTGCAGGACGTTGCAAGCAACGTTGCGGCAAGGCACAGGCAGGCAAGTGTTCTTTTCATAGGATCCTCCAATTATGAGCGCATCGTACGCATGGTACGAACGCAATGTATTCTGTTTTCATAGTATACCATATTCCCCACCCATTGTCAAGTGGGATTGAATTCTCCCGTTAGCTCACACGGGGATCAGGAACAGCGCCAGCATACCGAGAAACGCGAGTGCGACCGACAGCATCTCCCGGCGGCAGGGCTTTCGCTCACCGAAAAAGCAAATGAGCGTGGACACGATCATCACGCCGCCCGTAACCATGGGGTACTGCACCGAGGCGTCCACGTGGGCCAGCGCCATCACGAGCAGGAAATTCGCGGTTTCATTGATGCCGCCGTTGACGGCCGCCACACCGCACGAGAGCCACGTTGCGCGAGAGCCATCCCCTTTCCGCCTGAAAAAGAGCAACCATGCCGTACCCGCGAGGACGACGGTGCATACCGAGATCCACGCCGAGTATTCAGCCGCGCTCGTTTTCGCAAAGGGGGCCTCGGTAAAGATCTTGGACAGAACGCCCGACATACCGTTCAGCACGAATATGCCCACATAGTACAAGCCGCCGCCCTTCCTTTCCCCGCGGGATACGGTCAAGAGGAGCGCCGCACAAATAAGTACAAAGCACACCGCCTTGGCGACTGTCAGATCCTCGCCGTAGAAAATCATACCCTGCAAGAACGGCAACGTCATGCCGCCCAGCATGGAAAACAGCGAGAAGAGCGACAGGTTGATGGTATCCAGCGCCTTGAAGGAGCAGAAGGTAAAGGAGAGTCGGTTGACGGCGGCAACGGCAGCCAGCGCCAGTGTAAAGGGCGTGAGCGAGAGTCGGAAGCCGCAAACGGCGAACAGAACGACAAGTCCCATCAAGGAGCCAATAAAGGATGCCTCAAGGCTGACCTTAAGGCTGCTGCCCCGCATACGGCGGTACTGATCGTTGAGCGCAAAGCATCCGCCGAACACCACGACGGACAAAAGAATCATACCGTAATACATACGTTACCCCTCACAATTCCTCGTCAACAAACACCCGCTTGGCGGCCTCAAGGAAGCCGTAGCCGTTGAGATCGTCGGGCTGGAGGTAGCTGCCCTCCGTCCATTCGTTCCAGCTATTGACCACGATCAGAGGTGCCTTCATATCGGGATGGGCGTCCACGTAGTCCTTGGCCAGTCGAAAGCCCGTCTCGATATTCTCGGGGGTGGCGTCAAAGCACAGCTCATCACCCGTATACGCGGGCCACACGTAAGCCGCAACATCGTATTTCTTCATAAGGATCCCTCCGAAGTATCGTATATGTGTTCATTATACCATACTCGAACCCAAAAAACAAGTTCAGACAGGAAAAATTTCCAAACAAAAGCTCTCCCGTCGCCGTAAAGCAACGGGAGAGTGATTCATAGATTTAGGACAGAATATCCAGGGTAAAGGTGGCCACACCCATGCCTACCTCGGAGTAGAAAATCTCGGGTGCCAGAGGGGACGTGGACGTACAGCCTCCGTAGATGAACTCGTATTCACCCTTCTCGTTCTTGTAGATCTCACCCGTTCCGTAGATGGTGGACATACCGAGGAAGTACATATTGGGGCGCGTTGTCTCCTCCTCGCAGGTCAGGTTTACGCCCGCCAGATTGATATTCGTTGCCACCCAGTTGACACCGTCAAGGGAGATGATCATGGTGGGAACGGTCTGCTGAACAAACTTGCCGGTGTAATCCTTCATGTAGTTGTTACCCGTAGCCAGCGCGACGTACAGGCGGTTGCCGTTGCCGTCATAGTCGGAGATATATCCGATCTGATTGCCGTGCGAGCCAAAGCCCTCAACAAAATCATAGCCCTCGTTCATGTTAAAGCAGGTAGGATCAGCCGAGCGGATGCGGATATAGCGGATGAATGCATCGGGGAACTTATTGGTCTCACCGTTCTTATGGCGGTAGCTGACGTACATCCACCAGCACTTGCCGTCTGGATCGTCGGGGACGTAAATGACCTGCTGGTGAGTAAAGCCCGAGTAGATATCGTCGGTCACGATAACGGGCTTGTCGATCTTACGCTCAAAGTGGATACCGTCAGTGGAAGTAGCAATACCGATCTGGTCGCCGCTGGAGGGAGTCACACCATCCTCAAGGAAGCGATAGTTCTCGGTCTGGGTGAACATATAGTAGATACCCGTCTTGGGGTCGCGGATGACCTCGGGCTCAATGGTGTTACCGATCCACCACTTCTCAGTGAAGCTGTCGCCCGTACCGGGGATACGCAGGCCGGTTTCGGGATCAATATCACCCCAGGAGTAATCACCCATGCCAACCTCTCCGCCAAGGATGATGCAGGCGCTATCCAAATTCTGGTGCCAGATCATACCGTCTGTGGAGGTATAGGCGAGCGGGTGGTCGCCGCACACAGGCGTATACTTCTCGGTATCGTGCGTCTCGTACGTACCGCCGTTGTAGAGAATGTAGCCGTCATCGGTTTTGATGATGTGGGTGGAATAGTCGTAAGCGGCTGCCATGTCGCCGATGTGTCTGCCGTAGCAAACGATCTGGCGCGCGCTCTTGTCGGTAAACATCGAGCTGGCAGAAACGAAATCCATCGCTCCGTCACCGTCGGCGTCACCGATGGTGATCAGGGAGTAGGCATAGACGTTTTCGTTGGCAGGATCTCTTCTGTAAGTGGCATACAGATTCTTATTGTTACCGTCGGATTCGTAGGGGCCGAAGTGACCGTCCTGACGGCCGAAATAGGTACGCAGCGCATGGTACTCGTTGCCGTTCTCCAGCTTGCCGTCAACCATGACGCACAGAATATCCGCTACGTGGTCGCTGTTCAGGTCGCCCACGGCGTAGCGGAGGAACTGTCCCTTCTCTGCGAAGGGCAGAGTCGTGGTGTTCAGCAGCGTGACAGCGCCATCAGCCACAAGATACGTGGTCACAGTGAGGTCATCGATCAACACAAGGTCGGTCACACCGTCGCCGTTGACGTCGCCCGAGTAGAGCTTTTGGCCCTCGGTCAGATTCGCGCGGTCGGGCAGTCTGCCAAGCAGCTTCCACTCAAAGCCCGCGTTGGATCCGTAGCCCATCAGCACCTGACCGCCTGCGGTATACAGAACCACGTCGGTGTAGAGGTCACCGTTAAAGAGACCCGTACCCACGATGGTTGCGTCAATTCCCAGAGATTGGGTAAACGCGATAGTCTTGATGTCCTTGTTCTTGTTCATGGCGGCGATGATCAGGGTACCGTCATCAAACATCACGAACTCATCCTTGCGGTCGCCGACAAAATTACCCATGACGAAATTGCGGTATTCACCGTCGCCGCCCTTCAGGTTTTTGGTGGAGGCGGTCAGCAGATTGACCGAGAACAGGTGGGCGTAGTGAATGGTATCGCGGTCGATCATACTATCGGAGCCGTAGAAGGTGCTCTGGTGGTTGATGCTCAGCTTGACTCCGGACACAGTCACGTTTTTAGTCCCGCTATTGACGTTCGGGGCAACGTGGTAAATCTCGGTCAGCGCAAATTCAGCGTCCATGGTGGGTTCGCCGATATTCAGGCTCTCCTCGGGGAGAGGTTCGGTGGCCGATTCGGACTCGGACTCGGTCTCGGTTTCAGACTCGGGCTGAGTTTCGGACTCGGTGGCGGGATCGGTGACAACCTCGGTAGCCGAAACCGTGGGTGCTTCGGTTTCACCCGTTTTGGTATCCCCGTCACAGCCTGTCACAAGCAACAGGGCCGAGAGCAGCAATGCGCTCAGCACGGCGAGGGGGAGATGCTTGAATTTTCTCATAAAAGGAACTCCTTTGCGCGTATTGTATATCCTGCGATATATGGTTAATTATACAATAGGATTATGTCACAGATATGAACATTCATAAAAATTGTCAACTTTCCCCAAAAAAGAATGCCCCGCGCCACGGCACGGGGCATTGGCAACGGGGCTGATGTGAAAGGCGTCAGGAGGCAATTTCGATCGTAAAGGTGGCGATACCTCCGCCGACCTCGGACGCGAAGATACCGGGGGCTATGGGGGAAGGAGAGCAGCATCCTCCGTAAATAAACTCGTACTCGCCATTCTCGTTCTTGTAAATCTCACCCGTTCCGTACATGGTAGACATTCCGAGGAAGTACATATTCGCGCGGGTTCCCTCGTCCTCATTGGTCAGATCCACGCTGGCCAGAGAGATACCGGTTTCAACCCAGTTGATACCGTCGGTGGAAACAATCAGGGTAGGTGCGGTGGGCCAAGCGAGATTTCCGTTGACATCGGGAGTGGCAGTCAGCGTCGGGACAATGGCCACGAACAAGCGGTTACCCTGACCGTCATAATCCGAGATATAGCCCATCTGATTGCCGTGCGAGCCGAACCCTGTGAGGTCATCGTAACCCTCCGCCATATCAAAGCAAGTGGGATCATCCGAGCGCAGACGGATATACTTGACGAACGAGCCGTCAAAGTTTCTATCATCATTCTTATAGTAATAGCGCACGTACATCCACCAGTTCTTTCCGTCGGGATCGTCAGGAACATAGATCACATGCTGGTGGCTGAAGGCCGAGTAGATATCGTGGTTGACGATGACGGGGGAATCGGTCTTGCGCTCAAAGTGGATGCCGTCGGTAGAAGTGGCAATGCCGATACGGTCGGCGCCCATGGGCGTAACACCGTCCTCAAGGAAGCAGTAGTTTTCGGTTTGGGTGAACATATAGTAGATACCGGTTTCGGGATCGCGGATGACCTCGGGCTCGATAGTATTGAGGATCCACCACTTATCCGAGCTGAAGCTATCACCCGTACCGGGGATACGCAGGCCGGTCTCGGGATCAATATCGCCCCAGGAGTAGTCGCCCTTCACGCCCAGCTCGGTAGCCGTAGGCACGCAGGCTGCATCCAGCGTGCGGTACCATGTCACACCGTCCTCCGACACGTACGAGAGGATGTGGTCTCCTCCGCCAGGGGTATAGTTCTCGGTATCGTAGGTTTGCCAGACACCGCCGTTGTAGAGGATGTAGCCGTTGTCGGTTCGGATGAAGTGGGTGGAATAGTCATACGCGGCAGCCATTTCACCGATGTGCATACCGTAATAGATGTTGCGGCGGGAGTTCTTGCCCGTGTGCATCATACACGCACTGACATAATCGTCCACACCGTCACCGTCGGCGTCACCGATGGTCAGGTACTCGTACTGATAGACCTTCTCGGTCGCGGGATTATTCTTATAGGTTGCGTACAGATTCATGTTGTTCCCTTCGGACTCGTAGGGGCCGAAGTGACCGTCGCGGCGGCCGAAATAGGTACGAACGGCGTGGTACTCTTCCCCACCCTCCAGCGTGCCGTCGGGCATGATGCAGAGAATGTCATCCACGTTGTCACTATTGATATCACCCACGGCATACATGAGGAACTGCCCCGCCTCGGCGTAAGGCAGCGTGGAGGTAGCAAAGTGGGTAATGGTGCCGTCGGTCACAAGGTAGGTCGTAACCGTGAGATCGTCGATGAGTACGAGTTCAGCCTTGCCATCGCCGTTCACGTCACCCGTGTAAAGCGTCTGTCCCTCCGAGAGGTTCGTGCGGTCGGGCAGGCGGCCGATCAGCGTCCACTCAAAGCCCGCGTTAGAGCCGTAGCCCACGAGGACTTGCCCGCCCGCGGTATACAGCACGATATCGGCGTAGAGGTCACCGTTGAACAGACCTGCGCCCACGATGGTGGCATCAATGCCCAAAGACTGGGTGAACACAATGTGCTTTACGTCTCGATTCTTATTCATAGCGGCGATGGTCAAGGTGCCATCGTCATACATAACAAACTCATCCTTGCGGTCGCCCACAAAATCGCCCATGACGAATTTGCGGTAGTCACCCTCGCTGTTCTTGAGATTCTTAGTCGAGGCAGACAGCAGATTGACGAAGAACAAATGTCCGTAATGGTAGGTATCGCGGTCGATCACGCTATCCGAGCCGTAGAAGGTGCTTTGGTAGTTGAAGGTCAGATTCACGCCCGATACGCTCACGTTCTTCTCGCCGCCCCTTTGCGTGGGTTCGACATGGTAGATCTCGGACAGCGCAAATTCTGCGTCCATGGTGGGCTCGCCGACATTCAGGCTCTCCTCGGGAAGGGGCTCGGTGGCCGATTCGGTCTCGGTCTCGGTTTCGGTTTCGGTCTCTGACTCAGACTCGGACTGAGTTTCGGACTCGGTGTCGGGATCGGTGACAGCCTCAGTAGCCGAGATCGTGGGTGCTTCGGTTTCGTCGGTTTTGGAACCGCCGTCACAGCCGGTCACAAGC
>CAJGEA010000081.1 GCA_904502015.1 uncultured Clostridia bacterium
AGTCGATCTCCTCCTCGCGGGACTTGATATCCCACTCTCTCCAGGGAGCGATGATGGGCATATCGGGGCAGAAATGCTTGAGGGTCAGTTCAAAGCGAACCTGGTCGTTGCCCTTACCGGTGCAGCCGTGGCAGATGGCGTCAGCGCCCTCCTTGATGGCGATCTCGGCAAGACCCTTGGCGATGCAGGGACGGGCGTGGGAGGTACCCAGCAGGTACTCCTCGTAGATGGCGCCGGCCTTCATACAGGGGATGATGTACTCGTCCACGTACTCCTCCGTGAGGTCAAGGACATAGAGCTTGGAAGCGCCCGTCTTGAGTGCCTTCTCCTCCAGACCCTCCAGCTCGTCGGCCTGTCCGACGTTACCCGAAACCGCGATGACCTCGCAGTTGTTGTAGTTTTCCTTGAGCCACGGAATGATGATGGACGTATCCAGACCGCCCGAATATGCAAGGACGACCTTCTTGATGTTTTCCTTATTCATAATATGCCTCCGTATGCATCCGATTTTGTATAAATATTCGGATTTGTGTTTTTTTATGCACTTATTATACCAGTTTAAAAGGCATTTGTCAATAGTAATTTATATGTATTTTGTTCTTTTTCACACCGTTATTTTGTTAATTATCACCAGTTATTGCCCAATTGCCTTTGCGTGCTTGTCCACGCGTATTAAAAATATTCATTTTTTATGAATATATCCGATTTTTTCTGTATTTATTCCGTTTTTCATGCAAAAAAGAGGAGTCCGCACGCACGTGTGCGGACTCCCCTTTTTGCGAACTTCTGTATTACTCGCCTGCGTTCTGTGCTTGGAGCTGGGCTTGGAGCTGTGCTTGGAGCATCATGTCCTTGACCTTCATGAGACGGGTGGTATTTCCACGCTCATTCTCCTCCAGCTTCATCTTGATGGACTTCATGGTCTCGAGATAGCGAGGCATCATGATATACTCGAGCGCGTTGACGCGGCGGCGGGTACGCTCGATCTCCTCGGCGAGCATCTGGGCGGTTTTTTCCAGCTCGGCGAGCTTGACGAGATCCGTAAGAATCTCGTTAAGCTCGCGCAGGGAGGCATCCAGTTCACCCGACGTGAATGCCATGCCGTAGTTATAGCTGTCGGTGCCGCCCTCGGTGCGAACATCCAAACGGAATACAGGCACCGACACGCTCATGACGTTGCGGAAATCCACGTCCAGCTCGCTCTCCTTTTTGGACAGCATGAGCGCCTCCTTAAGCATGAGGGGGCTGGACACCGCGCTGGCAATGCTAAAGCTGCCGTGAACCGCCGCGAGGGACGTTTCCAGCCGCTCGCGCAGCTCCTTGTCGGCGCGCACGACCTCGAGAAACTTCTTCATCAGCTCGTCGCGCTTGTCCTTGAGCAGCTTGTGACCGCGGCGGGCGGTATTGTACCGCGCCTGGATCTTTTTCAGCTCCATGCGCGTGGGATTGACTCTCAACTCTGCCATATCGGATTTCCTTTCTGCGTTGGGGAGCGGTTTTTGCGGGGTTCCACCCCGCGCCCCGCCAAAACTTTCTTGTAATGAAAGTCTCTTTCGCTTCGCGAAAGTTTGGATTCAAAGAACTTTAATAAAAAACATTTTCAGGCTTTTAGTGGAGGCAAAGCCCCATAGATCCATTATGATCCGATCACACCGCGGGGCGATATGTCCCATCAGCGGGATCATCGGTCACCGTGACCGTAAAGGAGCGGGTGTATTCCCCGTAGGTCACCGTCACGGTTGCTGTGCCTACCTCGCACGCTGTGATAACGCCCAGCTCGTCTATGGTAATGATACCGTCGCCCTCGGTCAGCGTGATAGTCATAGCATCCTGCCCCGCCCGGGTGTTCAACTCGTCCTGCTGGCCGTCAGCAAAGGTGAGGCGGGCGCGGATCTGCGGGCGGTGCAGCTCGGATTCACCCTTATAGAGTGTGATCTGCTCGGGCATCGCCAATTCAAAGGACACGAGATCGCCCTCGCGGCCGACATCGGCCTTGGTTTCAACGACACGAAGCCAAAAGCAATGCGCAAGGCCCTTGTAGGTGACCGTGACCCTTGTTTCACCCACGCCAACGGGAATGAGGCGTGTCTTATTCACCCGGATCACGCTCTCGTCATAGTCCGAGAAGGTAACCTCACGGGAGGCAACCGTCATGCCCCGGCTGAAGGCATCGTACGCTTGAAACTCAAGCTCTAACGCCGAGCCGGTCACGGCCATCTCATAGTAATTCTTCCCGGTTTTGAACAGAGTCGGGAGGGTTTCCTTCACGGGAGTCACGGGTGTCTTGGCCAACTCGCCGATCACGCAGGACTTGGCTCGCTCGGCATCCATATCGTTGCCGTCCGACAGGCCCAGCGTAATGGGCTGAACACGGGTGTTCCACTTACCCCATCCCACCATACCGTAGGCGTACAGCACGCGCAAGCGATCCGCATCTGTATCGAGGCGAATATGACCGTTTCGGCGAGAGGACAGGCC
The DNA here is from genome assembly GCA_904502015.1 of uncultured Clostridia bacterium. Taxonomy (GTDB): domain Bacteria; phylum Bacillota; class Clostridia; order Oscillospirales; family CAG-272; genus CAMEON01. Next base: position 2,479 of record CAJGEA010000081.1, read on the forward strand.
CGAGCTGTGCAGACCGCCGTAGGTATTCTCGCGCACGATGTCCACCAGCTCAAAGGACAATCCGTCATTGGATTCCAGAACGGCAAGCCAGCTTCTGTCACCCATACGTTCACCCGTGGTGAGCGCGATGAACTTGCCCAGATCCTCCACGTACTTGACGTTCAGGGAGTCAAAATTGCGAGTCTCGGTTCTTTTTTGATAGACAGCTCCGCGCTGTTGCAGGGTCAGGGGCCAATTCTCATCTGCGGCATCAGCCGTAGCGAGCATGGTGTATTCCGCCGAGCCGGGCGAGCAGGTGTAGTACAGGTAGAGCGTGCCGTTCAACTCAATCATACACGCCTCTCCCATGCCCCAGCTCTGATACGATCCATCGTAATAGAACAGGGGCTGGGGATTGGCACCGCCCCACCCCGACCCGTTCCACTTTTCAAACGGGCCGTCGGGTGTCTCGGAGCGAGCAACGAAAATATTGTTGCACGTACCCCCGGGATTCATGGTGGAGGTGTAGGTCAGATAATAGTACCCGTTAAAATACACCACGTCGGGATCGCAGCAGGAAAAATGATCCATAGAGCCCGGTGTGGGGGACATGACGATTTTTTCGCGCGTCCAGGTTTTTCCGTTGTCATCGGAGTGGCGGTAGGCGATCCAGTCCCACTCGGTCATAATACCGTTACAAGCAAAGTAGGCATCCACCGATCCGTCGTCGTTGTAGAGGTAGGACGCGCCGTAATGGTATCCGCCGTTTCCGTTGTCGGGGATGCAATAAATATCATAGCCTTCGCCAATCACCGCCATATCCGGCACCTTGGAGGTGTCGGGTGTGACCAGTTCAATGCGGTTGGCCTCAAAGTAATCGGTGGTCTCGGCCTCGGTTTCGGTCTCGGTCTCGGTTTCGCTTTCAGTTTCGCTCGCAGGCTCGGACTCAGATTCAGATTCGGATTCGGATACCGGCTGCGTCACAACAGCCGTTTCGGTTTCACTCTCACTCTCGGAGGGTGTCTTGTCGCCACCCGTGCATCCGATGAGGAGAGCGCAGATCAGGGCGACAGCCGCCGCCAAAATCATTCGGCATTCTTTTCTCATGGTTTTTCTCTTTTCTGTTATTGATAATCAGACAGGTCAGTGAGCAGGACGGTACACCGCGTCGGCAGGATCTTCGGTCACCGTAACACGAACGGTGCGGGTGTAGCCCTTATACGTAACCGTAACAGTCACAGTGCCGGCCTTGCACGCCGTAATGAGGCCCATGTCGTCAATCCGAATGACCCCGGCATCGCCTTCAATGGAATAGGTCATGGTTTTCTGGCCGTCACGGATGTTCAGCTCTTCCTCGCGCCCGTCTCCGTAAGTAATACGTGCACGGATCTGCGGGCCGTACACCGCGGCCTCATCCTTATACACCGTAATCTCCTCGGGAATGGTCAGGTTGAACGATACAATATCCGTTGCCTTGCCAATGTCTGCGCTGCTCTCCACGACACGGACCCAAAAATGATGCAAAAGCCCCTTGTAGGTCACAGTGACTCTCGTTTCTCCCGCTCCAACGGGCATGATCTGCCCCCTGTCAACGCGAATGACGTTCTCGTCGTATTCCGAGAAGGCTACGTCCTTATCTCTCATCGAAATATCCATTCCTCGGTTAAACGAATCGTACGATTTCAGTACAATTTTCAAGACCGATCTACCCGCCACAATCTCGTAAAAATCCTTTTCGGTACTCAGCAGGATCGGCATGGTGTCCCTCTGCGCGGGCACGGGAGTCTTGGCCAGCTCGCCCATCACGCAGGGCTTAGCTCGCTCGGCCTCCATGTCGTTACCGTCGGACAAGCCCAGCGTAATGGGCTGAACGCGGGCGTTCCACTTGCCCCATTCCACCGTGCCGTAGCCGTACACCACGTGCAGGCGGTCGGCATCGGTATCCAGACGGATATGCCCGTTTCGACGGGAGGAGAGGCCCGCGTTGTGCAGACCCGCGTAGGTATTCTCACGCACGGCATCCACCAGTTCAAAGGTCAGGCCGTCCTCGGATTCCAGCACGGCCAGCCAGCTCTGATCGCCCATACGGTTTCCCGTAGATACGGCAACGAATTTGCCCAGATCCTCGACGTACTTGACGTCCAGCGAGTCGATAAGAAAATCCTCGGTGCGCTTTTGGTAAGCCACGCCGTGCTGCTGAATGGTCAAGGGCCAGTTCTCGCTCGTAGCGTCAGCCGTAGCGACCATGGTGTATTCCACGGATCCGAGCGAGCAGGTATAGTAGATATAGAGCGTACCGTTGAGCTCGACCATGCTCCCCTCGCCCAGACCCCACAGCTTATGCGTTCCCTCATAGTAGACAATGGGTTCAGGGTTGGGGCCGCCCCAACCCGTACCGTTCCATTTTTCAAACGGGCCGTCAGGATTTTCAGAGCGGGCAATGAACAGGTTATTGCATCGGCCGTCCTGGTTCAGCGTAGAGGTATAGGCGAGGTAGTAGTAGCCGTTGAAGTACACCACGCCGGGATCACAGCAGGACAGATCGTCCATCTCTCCGGGGGTGGGGGCCATTACGATCTTCTCGGCGCTCCAGGTCTTTCCGTTATCGTCCGAATGGCGATAGGAAATCCAGTCCCATTGCGTGGGAATTCCCGCACAGGCAAAGTAGGCATCCACCGAGCCGTCGTCGTTATACAGATAGGTCGCACCGTAGCGGTAACCGCCGTTTCCGTTGTCGGGAATGCAATAAATATCGTAGCCTTCATCGGCCACAGCCATGTCTACAACCTTGGAGGTGTCGGGGGTGACCAGCTCAATGCGATTGGCCTCAAAGTAATCGGTAGTTTCCTCCGCCGTCTGCGTCTCGGTTTCGTTTTCGGTCTCGGTCGCAGGCTCGGTCTCGGTCGCAGGCTCGGTCTCGGTCACAGGCTCGGTCTCGGTCAGAACGGTGGTGGTTTGATCCTCACTCCCCCCCTCGGCGGGCGGTGTGTCACCGCCCGTGCAACCGACGAGAAGAGCGCAGGTAAGAGAGACAAGCGTTACCGCAGATGTCCAATTCATTCTTTTCATGATCGTGTTTTCCTTGTTACGTAAATTACTATTTTACCAATTTAATGGAGGATATGACCATCGTATCGCCATCCAGTGCCCGTCTGAAGTAGTCAAGACGGATGGCATTCAGGTCGCCGTTCCACCACGACTGGCCCGCCAGTGTAAAGCGGAAGGTATGATACTGCCCATCCGCCACGAGCGCTCCCGTCTTGATCGAGCAGGCCTCGCTCGGCGAGGTTACGTCGCCCGCGCAGACGAACAACTGCATGTTGGGCGTCTCCTGTGAATAGGTATCGATCTTGTACGTGATATCCAGATAGCGATATTCCGACGTGCGGATCGCAACCTCGGACTGCGTATAGTCTATCAGAATATAGGGATCAGCCCCCGTCGGATCGGTGCAGGTTGTGCGCACCTTGAGACGCACGCCCGTTTCATGGCGATACTGGTAATCCGCATCGGTACTGTTGGAGCCTACGATAACACCCACGCCGTCCGCCGTGCGGAAGTCCAGCTCGGTGTAGTCAACGGCTCCGCCGTCGCCCAGCTTGTAGTACGCATGATTCGGGTCATTGGATACCGTAACGGTCGTGGTGCAGGAATAGGATCGCGTTGCATCTTGCCGGTAGGTAACGGTCACCTGCGTACTGCCCACGCTCTTCGCCGTTATGATACCGTACTCATCCACCAGGATGATATTGTTATCATAACCCGAGAAGGTCAGCTGGCTATCGGTGGTCTGCACGTAGAGCTGGGTAAAGGCACCGTTAGCCCACTGCACGTTCGTGCGGATCTGCGGCTTGTAGATCGCACGCTCGCCGTAGTAAATGATATGGTTCGTAAATACCGGCATAAAGAACACGACCTCATCTCCCGATCCCGTATTCTGAGCGCTCTCGGTGATCTGCACATAGAAGATGGAGGAAATGCCGTTATACGTCACGGTAACGGGCGTCATACCCACACCAACGATGGTTGCCGTCATGCCATTGAAGCGAACGATGCTCGTATCGTATCCCGACAGCGTCAAGGCGGCAGGGTTGGGCACGGCGTAGGCATTGTAGTGCTCGGTGTAAAAGTCAAAGCTGACAGTGAACGAACCCTGCGAGCGCGGGTAGCAATAGACGTCGCGCGAGGCACGCACTGCCGCAACGACCTGACTTGTCGCGGAGCCCGCGGCAGGGCCGCCTGTGACAACACCGTTCTTGGCACTCTTGGCCTTTTCTGCCGCTGTATCGTTAAAGGACGAAAGCGAAATGGAAATGGGCTGGACACGGGTATTCCACTTGCCTTTTTGGGGACCGTATGCATAAATCACACGAAGCTTGTCGGAATCCCGCGTCAGGTTGATATGGCCGTCGGGACGGCCGGAAAGTCCCACGTTATGCAGGTAGCTGTACGTATCCTCGCGAATCACGTCTACCAGCGTGAATTTCAGGCCATCAAAGGACTCGTACACGCCAATCCAGCTATTAGCGGTAAGACGGTCACCTGCGGCGATCGCAACAAAGCGTTGCAATTCGTCCACATATTTGACATCCAGCGAATCCGTCGCTTTGATGCACGCCACGCCGCGAGGAATCAGCACCTGCGGCCAATTGGCATTGGAGGCATCCGCCGTCATGGCCATCGTATACTCCTCTCCCGAAGGGCCGACGTGAGTATAGTATAGGTACAGCTTGTTGTTATTGACAACAAGAGATGCCTCGCCAATACCCCATTTGTTGTAGTTCTCCCCGTAATACACGATGGGCTGAGGCATACCGCCCCATCCCGCGCCATTCCATTTCTCAAACGGTCCGTTTGCGTTTCTGGAACGTGCCACAAAGATACTGTTGCAATAGCCCTGGGTATTGAGCGTGGACGTGTAGACCAGATAGTAGTAGCCGTTGAAGTACACAACGCCGGGGTCGCAGGCCGAGTTTTTATCCATAGAGTCTCTCGTAGGGATCAATACGATCTGCTGGCTGCCCCAGGTTGCTCCACCGTCGGGAGAATGGCGATAGTAAATAACATCCCATTCGGCAGCACCGCCGTTACCGGCGAAGTAGGCATCGACACTGCCGTCATCATTGTAAAGATAGGTCGCGCCGTAGCGATAACCGCCGGCCAGGTCGGAGGGAACCCGATAGACGTCATAACCGTCTCCGGTCACCTTCATGTCGGTTTTCAGGCCGGTGCTGACCGCGATCTTCGGGATGGTCTCAGAGCCGACCTGCGTGCCGCACACCGTGCAATGCTGTACCTTGGTGCCTGTTGAGATAACGGTTGCCTCCACCGTAATCACCCAAGAACCGGGGGTATGGCCCTTTGCAGGCGCTACTGTTGCGCCACATGTGGTGCAGATCTGCGCTTTCGTGCAGGTTGCGGCGGCACCGGGAGCGTGACCCTTGACGGGAATCGTCGTTTGTGCGACAAGCACCTCACCGCACTCGGAGCAATGCTTACCCTCGGTCTTACCCGCAATCGTGCAGGTTGCCGCAACAGCGGCATCGGTCACCTCGGTGTGACCCTTGACGGGGATGGTCGTTTGTGCGACAAGCACCGCACCGCACTCGGAGCAATGCTTACCCTCGGTCTTACCCGCAATCGTGCAGGTTGCCGCAACAGCGGCATCGGTCACCTCGGTGTGACCCTTGACGGGAATCGTCGTTTGTGCGACAAGCACCTCAC
>CAJGEA010000082.1 GCA_904502015.1 uncultured Clostridia bacterium
AGGGTCACATCAACTTCCTTGAGAACTTCAACTGCAAGCTCGGCTGGAAGGTGGACTGGCCCATGCGCTGGCGCCACGAGGGTGTTGATTTTGAGCCCGGCGGAAAGGATCACGCCGCCCCTACGGGCTCGTACTCCAACGCCAAGCACATCTCCAAGAAGATCTTCGGCTACGAGCCCCCCCTGTTCCAGGGTTATGAGTTCATCGGTATCAAGGGTCTGGCGGGTAAGATGTCCTCCTCCTCGGGTCTCAACCTCACCCCCGACACTATGCTCAGCCTGTACGAGCCCGAGATCATCTTCTGGCTCTACTCCAAGACCGAGCCCACCAAGGCGTTCGACTTCTGCTTTGACGACGGCATCCTGCGCCAGTACTTCGAGTTCGACAAGGCCTACAACGAGTACATGGATGGAAACGCGAACGAGCACAACGCCGCCGTGATGCACAACTGCATCATTGGTGACAAGCGCCTGGATACCGTGCCCATGGGTCTGCTCGTTCAGCTCGGCTCTATCGTAGACTTCAACGTCCCCATGCTGGAGACCGTCTTTGAGAAGATCGGAACGCCCTACAAGTACGAGCAGTTCGCCTCCCGTCTGGATCGCGCCAAGTTTTGGCTGGAGCAGTGCGCCCCCGATCAGGTCAACCGTCTCCGCGATACCCGCAATTTCGAGGTCTGGAACGAACTGGACGACAAGGAGAAGGCACAGATTGCCGCTCTGCACGACTATATGGCTAACGGTACCTACACCCTGGACGAGCTGAATACCGAGCTGTACGCCATCCCCAAGGTCATCTACCCCGAGATCACCGACCCCAAGGAGCTGAAGGCGATCCAGGGCAAGTTCTTCAAAACGGTGTATAAGCTGCTCATCAACAAGGAGCAGGGTCCCCGTCTGTACCTCTTCCTCTACGCCATTGAGAAGGAGCGCTTCATTGGCCTTCTGGACTTCTCCTACGCCCAGACCGAAGCCGAGTCCGCTGCCGACCGCGCCGCCGCCGAGGCGGAGGCGGCTGCCAATGCGCCCGAGGAGCGTGTGTACGGCGATCCCGACCCCGTTGCCCCCATCTCCGAGCAGACCGTCTCCATCGACGATTTCGGCAAGTTGGATATCCGCGTGTGCAAGATCGTGAAGGTGCAGGAGATTCGCAAGTCCCACTCCTGCTACAAGCTGACCCTGAACGACGGCATCGGCGAGCGCGTGATCGTGTCCTCCATCAAGCACGACTACAAGCCCGACGAGCTGGTTGGCCGCAAGATCCTCGTGATCGCCAACCTCGCGCCCACCCGTATCACGGGCGTTACCAGCAACGGTATGCTCCTCGCCGCCACCAACAACGCCTGCGGCTGTCAGGTGGTGTTCGTGGACGATATCGTGCCCGAGGGTACGCAGATTCACTAATGATTTTAAGTCCCCGCAGTCGGCAGACTGCGGGGATTTTTGCGGTAAAATCTTGTGTGATATGACCAATTTTCCTTGACAAAGGGAAGGGAATCATGTATAATGAAGGAAATGAATGTCGGGGAGAACGACCACGCAGGGGCGTTGCCACTGCACCCCACCAAACCCCTTTTGCAAAAGGGGTCTGGACTCCCCAAAAACTAAAAATGTCGAATAACATATTTTTGAGGTTCTTGAAGTTCCAAGAAACTTCTTTCGGCGATGCTTGCATCGCGAGTTTCATTGGTGGGGTGCAGGGGTGAAACCCCTGCAAATGAAAGGAGGGCTGAACCGTGGCACACAACGCACCATTAGCGGATGCCATCCGCCCGAAGCATATAGACGACATTGTGGGGCAGACCCATCTTTTCGGCAAGGGCGGAGTCCTGCGCCGCATGCTGGAGGCGGGACGCTTCACCAACATGATCTTCTACGGTCCGCCCGGCACGGGCAAGACCACCGCGGCCTCCATCATCGCCGCCATGTCGGGCATGGAGTTCCATAAGCTCAACGCCACCACCGCGTCCCTGTCTGACGTCAAGGAGATTCTCGCGCAGACCGAGGGCATGTTCGGCGCGAACGGCATTCTGCTCTACCTCGACGAGATCCAATACTTCAACCGCAAGCAGCAGCAATCCCTGCTGGAATACATGGAGGACGGGCGCATCACCCTTATCGCCTCCACCACCGAAAACCCGCATTTCTACGTCTATAACGCCATCATCTCCCGTTCCTCCCTCTTTGAGTTCAAGCCTGTCAAGCCGGCCGAATGCCTCGGCATGCTGACCAGAGCCTTGAACCACCTCAACGAGCAGGGAGGCACGTCCACCGTGCTTCCCGAGCGGGTGGGACTTGCCATTGCCGAGGGCGCAGGCGGCGACGTGCGTCGTGCGGTGGGACTTCTCGAGAACGCCTACTTTACCGCGGGCTTTGAGCCGAACGCCGAGATCACCCTCGATATGGTATCGGCGCTGGGCGGCGGCGTGGGCAATTTCAACGACGACGTCCACTACGACCTCCTCGGCTGTCTGCAAAAGTCTATCCGAGGCTCGGACCCTGATGCGACGGCTTTCTACGTCGCCAAAATGCTCGCCATGGGCGAGATGTTCTCCCTCTGCCGCCGCCTGCAGGTTATTGCCAGCGAGGACATCGGACTTGCCTATCCGCAGGCCGCCGCCATCGTGCGCGCCTGCTGTGAGTCGGCGCGGGAGCTGGGGATGCCCGAGGCGCAGATCCCCCTGATCCATGCTGCCATGCTGCTCGCCACATCCCCCAAGTCCAACTCGGCATACAGCGCGCTGCATGCCGCCATGGCCGACGTGGAGGCTGGACGGGGCAACCGCATTCCCGTTCATCTGCAAAGCCCCCTGTTCAAGGGTTATAAATACCCCCACGATTACCCGAACCACTACGTCGCCCAGCAGTATTTGCCCGATGACCTGACCGATCGCACCTACTACACCCCCGCCCCCAACAAGACCGAGCAAGCGGCGGCGGCGTACTGGGCGGCGATCAAGGAGCAAAGTAAATAATGTACGAAAGGAATGAATACACATGAAGATCCTGAATCCCGATCTCCTGCGGGAGAACATTGAGTCTCGCATTAACGACGATCTCGCCGCCGCCCGCGTGGGCTGTGCCGCCGTTTGCGTTATGCAGGGGGGCCGAGAGATCTACAAAAAGTATTTCGGTCTGAGATCCCAGACCACGGGCGAGCCGCTGGAGGCGCTGGGCGACCGCGCCATATTCCGCCTCGCCTCCATGTCCAAGCCCGTCACCACCGTGGCAACCCTCATTCAGGTAGGGAAGGGGCTGATCGACCTCGACGAGCCCATTGACCGTTTCCTGCCCAAGTTCGCCTCCATGGATGTGGCGCGTGTGGAGGAGGTGGACGGCAAGAAGACTCTCGTCCGCGTAGAGCCTGCCGCACGGAAGATCACCACCCGCATGCTCCTCAATCACACCAGCGGCCTCGGCAGTATGGAGGTAGGCGACCTTCAGTTCCAACGCATGATGAGGGAAACCAAGCATGCCAATGTGGCCGAGGTAGTGGACTATCTCGGCGACACCGCGCTGGCGTTCCAGCCTGCCACGGGGCAGTTTTACAGTCCCGTCTGGGCCTTTGACGTGCTGGCTCGTCTCGTGGAGCTGACCTCGGATATGCCCTATGCCGAGTTCCTCCAGACCCGTATCTTTGATCCCTGCGGCATGACCGACACCACGTTTGATCCCACCGCCGAGCAGTGGTCGCGCATGATCGCCATGCACAACCGTGTAGAGGAGGCGGATGGAACGGCCCACAGCGTTGATGCCGCCGTCAGCATGACCAGCGTGTTTGAGGCTCTGCCCTGTGCGTGGTGCTCGGGCGGCGCGGGACTGGCCGCCACCCTGCCCGACTACGTGCGCTTTGCCGAAATGCTCCGCCGCGGCGGGCGTATCGGGTACGGCGCCGAAATTCTGCCCGCCGCGCTGGTGCGCGCTGCAGGTACGCCCACCGTTCCCACCTCCATCATGGGTGATCCTCAGCGTTGGGGACTGGGTATGCGCGTGATCTCGTCCGAGGGACATTGGATGCCCGAGGGCTGCTTCGGCTGGAGCGGCGCGTACGGTACCCACTTCTGGGTGGATCCCGCCAACGATCTTGTTGCGGTCTACATGAAGAACAGCCGCTACGACGGCGGTTCGGGCGCCGTCACCGCGGCTCACTTTGAGCAGGACGTGTACGCCGCCCTGACCTAATTTCATGACTGTAAAAAAGAGTGGTAAATGAACATGAAAAAACTGCTTTTGCTTGGACTTAGTATTCTTTTGTTGACCGCGCTGATCGCCTGCGACACAAGCAAGACCACCACCGATACCGCCGTGCAGGAAAGTGAGCCTGCCGGCACAACTGCACCTGAGGAGGAAACCACTGTGAAACCTGAAGAAATTACAACTGAGGAAGAAGTTACCACTGCCGCCATCCCCATCGCGGGCATGGATTCGGGTATCGTCCGTGACGGCACGCCGAGGAAGTACATCACCCTGAGCTTTGACGACGGCATCACGCAGGATGCCCGCATGATCGAGATCATGAAGAAGTACAACGTCTACTGCTGTACCTTCAACATCAATACGGGTCTGTTCGGTGCCAACTGGACGTGGGTCGGCCCTGCCCAGTTCAATAATCCTAACCTCTCCCATCTGCGCTTCACGCGCGAGCAGCTTGAATCCGGCATCTATGATGGCTTTGACATTGCCTGCCACACCGCGACCCACCCTTCCCTCAAGAACCTGACCGAGCGTAACGTGGCCCGCGAGATCACCACCGACGAAAAGAACATTATCGACATCTTCGGCGTCAAGCCCATCGGTATGGCATGGCCCGGAGGTGACACCGAGTTCAACGACGGCAATATCGTTACCATTCTGGGAAAGACCGACATCCGTTACGCCCGTTGCACCACCCCCACCTACAATTTCAAGCTTCCCGAGTACTTCATGCGTTGGTATCCCACTTGCTCCTTCAGCGACGGTCAATGCCTGTCCCTGACCGATCGGTTCATCAAGGCCGAGTGCACCGAGGATATGCTGCTCTACATCTGGGGCCACAGCTACGAGCTGGACGGCTATAATTCTTGGGTCAAATTTGAGACCCTGATCAAGACCATCAGCGAGGCCGCCGCGGCCGACGAGCAGATCGTTCTGGTGACCAATTCCGAGTTCTACCAGCTCTTCAAGGACGAGATCCCTGCTTGGGAGGAATAATCCGCGTTTCCTGCAAAATCAACAGTAACTTTCAAATTGGGGTTTATCGTGCAGGGGTTTCACCCCTGCACCCCACCAAGAACCTTTTTGAAAAAAGGTTCTTGGAACTCCCAAAACTTCAAAAAAACATATATCTCATAATGTATTTTGAAAATGTTTTTTAGAGGTTCTTGAGGGGGTCTGGGGGAACTTCTTTCAAGAAGTTCCCCCAGACGTTCTCCCCGACAAATCCAAATTTGAACACGGCTGAATCAACACTCCCGGCGGCAAGAGCCGCGGCACGGCCCGCCTCTTGCCGCCGAAAAAATCCCACCGGAGGTGTCCCATGGATATCAAGACCCCGTACACCAAGGAGCAACTGAAAATTTTGCGCCTTCTGGCGGCCGAATACCCCTCCATCTCCATGGCGGGGGCCACCCTGGTCAATCTGACCGCCCTTTGCAACCTGCCCAAGGGCACCGAGCACTTTATGAGTGATCTGCACGGTGAGGCAGAGGCGTTCGAGCATATTCTCAACAACTGCTCGGGGGTTATCCGCGAGAAGGTGGATACTGTGTTCTACCGCACCATGTCCGCCGAGGAGCGCCGCAGCTTCTGCACCCTCATCTACTATCCCGTCGAAAAGCTGGATGAGCTCCGCGCGCACGGCGCGTTGACCGATGACTGGTATCGCGTGACGCTGTATCGTCTGGTGGATCTCTCCCGCTCGGTGGCGTCCAAGTACACCCGTGCCAAGGTGCGTGCCGCCCTGCCCGAGGACTTCCAGTACATCATCGACGAGCTTCTGCACACCTCGGGTGAGGAGCACGATAAGCAGGCGTACTATCAGAACATTATTTCCACCGTGATTGCGGTGGGGCAGGCCGAGACCTTTATCGTGTCCCTCTGTCACCTGATCAAGCGCATGGCGGTGGATCGTCTGCACGTGGTGGGCGACATCTACGATCGCGGCAACCACGCCGACCGCATTTTGGATATGCTCTGCGAGCATCACAACGTGGATATTCAATGGGGTAACCACGACATCGTGTGGATGGGAGCGGCGGCGGGCAGCGCGGCCTGCGTGGCTACCGTGCTCAATTCGGCGCTCCAGTACAACACGCTCTCCATCGTGGAGAACACCTACGGTATCAGCCTGCGCGACCTCATCGGCTTTGCGCAGGAGACCTATAAGGATTGCACGTGGTTCATGCCCCGCAATCCCGACGATGCCTACTACGTCAAAAACCGCATGGACACGCTCTCCAAGGCGCACAAGGCCATCGCCATCATCATGTTCAAGCTGGAGGGGCAGATGATCCGCCGCCACCCCGAGTACGGCATGGAAGAGCGGCTTTTGCTGAGTCACATTGACTACGAGCGAAACACCATTACCATCGGCGGTGTGGAATACCCCCTCAATGACGGGCATTTTCCCACCATCGATCCCGGCGACCCGTACGCGCTGTCACCTGCCGAGGAGTCCTTGATTTCCTCGCTGACCTATGCCTTCCGCCACAGCCGCGCCCTGCGCAAGCACGTGCTGTTCCTATACAACAACGGTAGCCTCTATAAGCTTTGCAACGGCAACCTTTTGTTCCACGGGTGCGTGCCTATGACCGACGACGGCGGCTTTGAGAAGGTCACGACCCATGACGGGCAGGTGCTCTCGGGGCGCGCCTATATGGACTATTGCGACAAGACTGCCCGCGCCGCCTTTTACGATGGCGGGCAGGACGAGCTGGATTTCATGTACTACCTCTGGTGCGGCCGCCAGAGCCCCCTCTTCGGGCGCGAGAAGATGACCACCTTCGAGCGGTACTTTGTCAACGACCGTAAGACGTGGGAGGAGGTCAAGAATCCCTACTACGAGCTGGTGGAGCAGTACGATCACGCATCGGCCATCCTCCGCGAGTTCGGGCTGGATCCGCATACCGCCCACATCATCAACGGTCACGTGCCCGTCCGCGCCGCCAAGGGCGAGCATCCCGTCAAGGCGAACGGACGCTACATCCGCATTGACGGTGGCTTTTGCCGTGCCTACCACGACAAGACGGGCATCGCGGGCTATACCCTCATTTATTCCTCGCGCGGCCTGCGCCTCGTGTCCCACAGCCCCTTTGAGGGCAAGGAAGCCGCCATCCGCGAGAACCGCGACATCCTCGCCACCACCGACGTGGTCTTTGAAATGATGGCCGAGCGTATGCTCGTCCGCGACACCGACGAGGGCAAGGGCATCCTAGACCGCATGGAAGACCTCCACACCCTCCTCGCCGCCTATCGCGAAGGCATTGTATCACCGGAGTAAGAACGAGAATATGTGGGGCGTCGCCCCACACCCCACTTGAAACCTTTTTGCAAAAAGGTTTCAAGACTTCCAAAAACCTTATAAAAATATATTTTATTAAAGTTTATTAAAGTTTTTTGAAATCCAAAAACTTTTTTTCGAAAAAGTTTTTGGTGGGGGTTCGGGGGCAACGCCCCCGAAAGAAAGGACGTACTATGAAAAAATTGTTTATCAGTGCCGATATAGAGGGCACGTGTGGTATTGTTAGCTGGGAGGAGACCGAGGCGGGAGGTCGCGGATACGACTATTTCGCTAGGCAGATGACAAGAGAGGTCAGCGCGGCCGTGGAGGGCGCGTTGGCGGCAGGGTACGAGAGCACGATCAAAGACGCGCACGACAGCGCGCGGAATCTGCTGCCCGACGAGCTGCCCCGCTCGGTGCGCCTCATCCGTGGCTGGGAGCGTGGGCTTTGGTGCATGATGGCGGGTATGCAGCACGACAAGTTTGACGCCGTGGCGTTCACGGGCTATCACAGCGCCGCGAGGAGCGAGGGGAATCCTCTGTCTCACACCATGGACACCATCGCCAACCGCGTCACCCTCAACGGCAGTCCCGCGTCCGAGTTCACCATCAATGCCTACATGGCGGCCTACCT
>CAJGEA010000083.1 GCA_904502015.1 uncultured Clostridia bacterium
CCCCGAAGATGGATTTGTGTTGCGATTCGGTGCTATTATAGCACAGAAAAATAATTTGTCAAGCCATTTCCAGCGCCAGCATCTTGCCGCCGAGGATGTGGAAATGCAGATGCTTCACCGACTGGCAGGCATCCGCGCCGCAGTTGGTGATGACGCGGTAGCCGCCCGTGAGTCCATCGGCCGCCGCGATGTTGGGGATGACCTCAAAGATGCGCGCGACGTAGGCGCTGTTCTCGGCGCTGACCTCGTCAGCCGACGCGATATGCACCTTGGGCACCACCAGCACGTGGGTGGGGGCCATGGGCGCGATGTCGCGGAAGGCGTACACCATATCGTCCTCATATACCTTGGTCGAGGGGATGTCCCCTGCGATGATTTTGCAGAACAAGCAATCGTTTGCCATATTCATACCGTCCTTTCCTTGGATACGCTTATTTTACACCCAACGAGAAAAAATGTCAAGAGGGACGGCAAAAATCCATGATACAGAGGTGTGTCTATGAATGACCTTTGGCCCTATCTGGCCGATGCTCACCGCGCGGGGCGCCCCATCGTGATGTACGGCATGGGCAACGGCGCCGACAAGATCCTGGCCGTGTGCGAGCATTACGGCATTGAGGTCTCGGACTTCTTTGCCAGCGACGGCTTTGTGCGTGGGCATAGCTTCCACGGCAAGACCGTGCTCTCCTTCTCGGAGGTGTGCGAAAAATACGGCGCGGAAAACCTCATCGTCCTGCTCTCCTTCGCCTCCTCCCGCCCCGAGGTGCTTTCCCTGATCGAATCGGTCGCCGCGCGGTGCGAGCTGTACGCCCCCGACGTCCCCGTATGCGGCGAGGAGCTGTTCGACCGCGTGTTCTACGAGGCCCACCGCGCCGAGATCGCCGCCGCCCGCTCTCTCTTTGCCGACGAGGAATCGCGGCGGGTGTACGACGGCATCATCGAATACAAGCTCACGGGGCGCATCGACGTCCTGCGCGCCACCGAATCCTCCCCCGATACCGCCTACCGCGACATTCTGCACGCCGAGCGCTTCGCGGTCGCCGCCGACCTCGGCGCGTACAATGGTGACAGCATCCGTGAGCTACGCGCCTACGCCCCAACCCTCACGGACGTCATCGCGATGGAATCCGACCGCCGCAACTACCGCAAGCTGACCGAGTACGCCGAGGCCCTGCGCGCCTCGGGCGATCCTCTCCGTCTGTGGGCAGTCAACGAGGGCGCGTGGAGCGAGCCGACTGTACTAACCTTCCACGACAGCGGAAACCGCAACTCAGGCGTGTGCAAGCCTGCGGCCGCGAACGCCGCATCCCCCCTGCCCTCCACGGCCGACAACAAGTTCTTCGGCAAAACGGTAGAGGTCACGGTCAACGCCCTGGACAACGTAGTTGCGTCAACGGTGGGCGAAGGCACGCGCATTGACTATATCAAATACGATGTGGAGGGCGCTGAGTGCGAGGCCTTGCTTGGCTCACGCAACGTCATTTTGCGGGATTCTCCCGCCCTCCTGGTATCGGCATACCATCGCAGCGGCGATCTCTTTTCCCTGCCCATGCTCCTCCATGAGCTGAACCCCGCCTACCACCTATATCTCCGCCGCATGGCCGGTATCCCCGCGTGGGATATCAATCTCTACGCCGTGGTCTGACCAACAACGAACATCCAACAAAAAATCCCCCGTTGCCGTCGCTCCAAACGTAGCGGCAAGGGGGATTTTTTTAGGATTAAGAGATCACGTTATCTGCGCATGGGTTGAAGGTCGAAATCACCGTTTTCTTCCTGAGGGACTGCATCTGCGTTTTCCTCGGGGATTACGGGCTGCTCATCCTCGGACATCTCGGGCTTTTCGGGTCTTACGGATTCCTCGCCCTCAGGCATCTCGGGCTTTTCGGGCTTCGCGGACTCCTCACCCTCGGGCATCTCGGGCTTTTCGGGTCTTACGGATTCCTCGCCCTCGGGTATCTCGGGCTTTTCGGGTCTTGCGGATTCCTCGCCCTCAGGCATCTCGGGCTTTTCGGGTCTTACGGATTCCTCACCCTCGGGTATCTCGGGCTTTTCGGGTCTTGCGGATTCTTCGCCCTCAGGCATCTCGGGCTTTTCGGGTCTTATGGATTCTTCTACTTCGGGCTTCTCGGGGCGGGTCATATCCTCGGGACACACACCGGACTCGCACTCGGGCTTCTCAGGGCGAGTCATATCCTCGTGGCACTCACCGGACTCGCACTCGGGCTTTTCAGGGCGAGTCATATCCTCGTGACACTCACCGGACTCGCACTCGGGCTTCTCGGGGCGAGTCATATCCTCGTGGCACTCACCGGACTCGCACTCGGGCTTCTCAGGGCGAGTCATATCCTCGTGGCACTCACCGGACTCGCACTCGGGCTTCTCAGGGCGAGTCATATCCTCGTGGCACTCACCGGACTCGCACTCGGGCTTACCACCCTCAGGCTTGCCATTCTGCTTGCCCTCGCCGTTCTCAGGCTTCTCGTGCTTGTCATCTCCGGGCTTTTCGGGACGAGTCATGTCCTCAGGGCACTCGCCGGACTCGCATTCAAACTTACCGTTCTGTTCACCCTTGTGCCCACGGTCGTCGTCCTCGTCGTCCTCGTCGTCCTCGTTGTCCTCGTCGTCCTCGTCGTCTTCATCTTTTTCGTCGTGATCACCGCAATCGTCGCGATCGTCGCGATCGTCATCGAGGTCATCATGCTCGGGCTTGCCATTCTGCTCGCCCTTGCCATCTTCGGGCTTCTCGTGCTTGTCATCTTCGGGCTTGCCGGTCTGCTCGCCCTTGTGACCATGGTCGCCATCGATTTCATCGTGTTCAGGCTTGCTCTCCGCGGGCTTCTCGGGCTTCTCGGGCTTCTCGTTGTCCTTGTCCTTGTCCTCGTCTTCAAGCTCCTTTTCGTACTTGATAACGTCACCCGTAGACGCATCGATCAGGTACTCATACTCATAGCCATCCAATTCGAACTCAACCTTATACACGCACTCACCGCGCTTGCGGCTCAGCTTGGACTCAGTATCCTCAAGAGCGGCGTCAGCAGCGATGCCCGCGTGAGCCAGCGCCTTGGCCAGCGCATCCTCGGCGGTGATATGGGTCTCGGCGCAACCGACCTCCTCGGGCTTGTTGCCGTTCTCAGCCCCCTCACCGTGCTCGTGACCGTGGGGAAGCTTCTTCGACTGCTTGACAATCTCGCCGCTCTCGGCATCAACGGTGTACTCGTACTCGTAGTCACCGCAGAGGAACTCGATCTCGTAAACCATCTTGCCGTGCTCGAAATCCATCTCGCACTCCAGATCGGTCATGTCTGCCTCGGCAACCTCGGCGTGAGCCAGCGCCGCAGCCAGAGCCGCTTCTTCGCCAATATACTTCTTATCGCTGGCAATGCCCGACAGATCGACGTTCTCCAGCTTGGTGGCGCCCGACTCGCTGAGGAGGTTGAGCTCGTTGATGGTAAGCTTGACCAAATCCTCAAAGGAATAACGGGTATTTTGCAGGGTGATCTGACGGATCAGCTGGGCCTTACCCTTACTGATCCCGTGCTCCTCGGCCAGCTCCTTGACGGTCTCGTCCGTACCGATGGTCTGGCTGAGCACCGCGCCGTCAAGGGCGTCGGTCTTCAGCACCTCGTTGATCTTCTCAACCAGTTTTTCACGAATGACGGCGTTCTTTTCTTCATTCTTACCGTCCACGGTGAGCAAGATGGAATTGGACACCTCGTTGATGTAGCCGTTCTGTACCATAGAGCCAACCAGGGCATTCACAGCAACGTCCAGATCACTGCCCTTGAGACTCATATCGCCAATGATGATCTCACCGTCGGCATTCAGCGCTGTGACGCTGAGAACCTTTTCGTTCTTATTGGTGGTGATCTCCACGCTGGGGTTCACGTCGAGCGATACGGTGCTGGCGACAGCCACGTTAGCCTGATATGAATACACACCAACGGCTACACCGCACGTGAGAACGAGTGCCGCGGCGATACCGGCCACGCGGCGAACGATGGGAGCGATGCGCCCCTTACCTTGAGTTGTCATGAGAATTCGTCCCTTTCCGACCGATTGATCACAAGCCGAGAGCGCGGACGAGGGTGCGTTTGGTGTGACGTGTGCAAACGCCTCCCGGATCCGTCTTTCCAATACCTCATTGGATGTTTTTCTTGCCATTGTGTTCTCCTCTCTGCCTTTGATCAATCGATCTGCATATTTTTTCGGATTTTACGTAGGGCTCGGTTGTACTTGCTCAGAACCGTAGACAGCGGCAGCTCCAACACGGCCGCAATTTGGCGATGCTTCATACCTGCCACAGCGTGCATGACCACGATCTGCCGTTCCGTCGCGCTCAGAACGTTCAGACATTGGTCAAGCAGGATGCGGTCGTCTGCGCTCACCTCGTCGTTCCCCTCTATGTACGAGTCCCACATTTCCTCGGGAATATCCGCCACGTGCTTTTGGCGGCGGAGTCGCCCGTATCCATGATTCTTCGCAATCGTGATGATCCATGCCATAGGCTTGCCGTCGGCGCGGTAGTGGCTCGCGGCGTCATGGATGGAGATCAGGGTGTCGTGGAGGATGTCCTCCGCGTCGTAGGGGTTCTTCACAAGGGACAGCGCGTACGAGTAAACCGGCACGCGGATGAGCTCGTACAGCTCCGCCATGACGGCTTGATTGGAAGCATCGGCGGCAATCTCTGCCAGCAGAGCCTCCAGGCGTACCTCCTCCGAGGATATAGGTTCCGATTCGCTCCTCTGCCCCATCCTCAGTGCAGGAAGCACGGTTACAAGCAAACATATCATGGTCGTTCTCCTTGCCCTTTCGTAAGGTTAATGCACAAGGCGGCGTTTTTATCGCAAGCAAAATAAAAATTTTTCTGTTTTATTTTACAACGGGTACATGAGCGGAATATGAACGATTTTGAAATCTTTAAAGCAAAATACCGCCGCGCCCGATTGAGGCGCGGCGGCATTTCTATTACTGAAAAGGCTTATCCCCCGTTGCGGGGTTATCAATAAGTGTCCCGTCCCGCTCAAACCGCGAGCCGTGGCACGGGCAATCCCAGGTATGCTCCTGACGGTTGTACTTCAGCGCGCAACCCATGTGCGGACAGCGGGGGGCGGTAGGCATGAGCAAGCTCACGGTTGTCTCCAGCGCATGGGAGGCAAGACGCGGGCGAAGCATCCGCCGCGACGGATCGTATACCTCGGCGTACGGATTTTCCCGATCCTGCACCAGATCGGCAAGCAACGAAGCGGCAACCATAGAGGACGTCATGCCCCACTTGTTATACCCCGTGGCCACGTAGAGATTCGGCGTACCCTTGGCGTACCGCCCGATATAGGGCACGTCATCCAGTGTCACGCAGTCCTGCGTGGCCCAGCGATACACCTCCCGCGCCTCGGGATAGTGTCGCACGGCAAAATCCGAAAGCTCTTGCCAGCCCCCGCCCTGCTTGCCCGTGCGGTGACCGCCGCCGCCGAAAAGCAGCAGTCCGCCGTATGACCGAAAGGACAGTCCCGTGCTTGCCTCGTCCACGTACATTCCGTCCACGTCGGGCGCGCCCTCCAGCCCCAGCACGTAGGAGCGGTGCTGGTACATCTTGAAAAAATACCCGCCGTGCTTGTTGATAAACGGGAAATGAGTCGCCACGATGATCCGCTCGGCGCGAATGCGTCCCCGATTCGTGATCGCCACGTTTCCCCGCACCTCCACGACGCGCGTGTTCTCCAGAATCGGCAGGTCTGCGGCTATGGCGTAGGCGAATTTAAGAGGATGGAACTGTGCCTGCCGAGGGATACACACCGCCCCCGCCGTTCGAAGCGGAAGGGGCAAATCTTGCTCGTAGGTAGCCTCCCCACCGATCCGACGTATGGCCGTCACCTCGCGCTCCAGCTTGGGTCGGTCGCCCGTGGAATATACGTAGGAATCCCGTTCCTCAAAATTGCAATCCACCTCGCGGCACAGCGTTCGGTACTCGTCCAGCGCGCTCATCTGCGAGGTGAGATACATCCGCGCCCGCTCCTCTCCGAAGCGGCGGAGCATGCGGTCGTAGATCAGCCCGTGCTGCACGGTGATCTTGGCGGTGGTGTTTTTGGTAATTCCGCCGCAAATGCGGTCTGCCTCGACCAGCAGGCAGGACACCCCCGCGCGACGGAGCCTATGCGCGCACAAAATCCCCGTCATCCCCCCTCCGATCACCAGCACGTCGGTTTTCAGATCCCCTTCTTGCACAGCAAAGTGCGGACGATCAACGGTATCCGACCAAACAGAATTGATTTCCATGCTATCACCCCCTATTATGGGTATTGTGTTCCGCGCACGTCGGAATTATGCGGCGCGCACACAAACGGATGGGGCCGAGCCATAAAAAAAGAAATGCGAGATTTTGAAAAAAACACTTGACAAACGAAAGCACTTGGTGTATAATATAGGGCGTGAGTTATGCAAACGGTCGCTCACGCTTCTATTTTGGAGAAGTACTCAAGAGGCCGAAGAGGCGCCCCTGCTAAGGGTGTAGGTCGGGTTTACCGGCGCGAGAGTTCAAATCTCTCCTTCTCCGCCAGTAAGAACCTAAAACGAACACTATGTGTTTTAGTTTTAGGTTCTTCTTTTTTGTCCTTTTATCCGTAAGGCATATTGACGCTTTCAAGTGCCGCTAGTGCCCTCAGAACCCTCTATACGACCGTTCTATGCGATCCACATCTCGATATTAAAATTCTCCTTTCGCCCCTTATAAACAGAACAGCCCCGACCTTCATCGGGGCTGTTCTGCGTGGGTTTATTGAAATAGATTTCTATTTTATCGTCGTACATGACGATCTCTTTTACGAGATAGTTGATGAGCATTTGGGCTTCAAGTGCCAGCGCTTCCTTATAGTATGTGCGGATGTCGCTGGCGGACAATCGCACCGCGTTCTTGCTTCGCTCAATGAGAATTTGACGGTCCAGTTCTTCCTGTCTCGCTTCAAGCTCCTTCAAACGCTTGGTGGTCGTGTTGGTGATCACACCCCGCTCAATGGCCGCCATGACGTTCTCAATGGAGATCTCGACCTGCCGTTGCTCGCGTAGCAGGGCGTTCAGCATGGAGTGTTCCTTGATGTACCGTTCCTGTTCTTCCAAAAGTCCGGCCACGATCTGGTCAAGAATCTTTGGCTTGGATAGCTCGTCGATGATGGTGGACACGATTAGACTTTCAAGCTGATCCTTCCGCATCATGGACTTTTTGCAACCGTTGTGATTCTTACGGCCAAAGCATTTGTAGTACCGCTTCTTGGCTCCTGTCTTAGATGTGCCACACTCGGCGCTGATAGGCTGGCCGCAGTAACCGCATTTGAGCTTATGCCGGAGTAGGTAGACCACTTCCACGCTCCGCTTACCGTACTTGTTGGCGTTGATCTTGCTTCGCACGCGGTCGAAAATCTCTTGAGGTACGATCTGTGGGTACATATTTTCAAACACCTCCTCTCCATGACGGTAGATTCCGGAATATTTCTCGTTCTTCAAGATGTTGTAGACAGTGTTACGGGCGAACGGCTTGCCACGGTTAAGGATCCCTCGTGCAGTCAGATTGGCAATAATATCCTTCACATACACACCAAGCGAATACTGCTCGAATATGTAGCGCACCACCTCGGCGGTCTCCTCGTCGATCACCACCCTCTTGTTTTCGATCTTGTAGCCGTAGATCAAGAATCCACCGGTAAAGTTGCCCTTCTGCCTCGTTTCGTTCATACCGCGCCGTACCTTCTGGGAAAGCTCTGCGGAATAGTATTCAGCGTAACCCTCCAGCATGGATTCAAAGATGATGCCTTCGGGGGTATCAGGGATATGCTCGGTGGCGGATATGAGCTTTACACCGTTGTCCTTCAGCGTTTTCTTATGAATAGCGGTGGCGTACTTATCTCGTGAAAAGCGGTCTAACTTGTAGACTAAAACGTAGTTCCATTCCCTCTTGCCGCTGTCCTTGATCATGCGTTGGAAGTTGGGACGAAGGTCGTTCGTACCCGTCATGGCTCGATCAATATAGGTGTCCAGGATCAGGATATCATGGTTTCTTGCGTAATCCTCGCAAACTCGGAGTTGGCCTTC
>CAJGEA010000084.1 GCA_904502015.1 uncultured Clostridia bacterium
AGGTTTCTGACCTCCTCCTTGCGCTTTTCCAGATTGCGAAGAGCAGTCAAACGCTCGTCCAGCGTACGCAGGACGCTGTCGTCCAGACTGCCCGTAACCTCCTTACGGTAGCGGGCGATAAAGGGGATGGTGTTGCCCTCGTCAATGAGAGCAACGGTTTTTTCAACTTGGTCGAGGGTGAGGCTTAACTCTGTTGCAAGAGTTTCAAGAATGGTCATGTTTGCTATTTCTCCGTTTGGAATAATTTTATTTTCTCGCTGTATGCCCTCTCCGTCACGCTTTCGCGTGACACCTCTCCCAAAGGGAGAGGCTTTCAAGGCTCTCCCTTTGGGAGAGCTCCCGCCAACGGCGGGTGAGAAGGCACGCCAATTCAATTCTCAAATAAGGCGAATCAGCTCACCGTCACCGGCTGCGAGGGTCAGGGTGTACGCGCCGTCAACGGGCTCCAGGGTCTTCCACAGTCCGTCGGCCTTATCGTAGAGGCGAACCGACTTGTCGGCCGTCACGGTAAAGGTCACGGGCTCGGCCGCCTCGTAGTTCTTGCTCGCCAGCAGGATATAGCCGCGGTCATAGAATCCCACGGTCATGCGCTCGGCGGTCATGGAGGTTACGTCGCCGTAGCTGTCCTTCCAGTAGCGCACCTTGCCGTCGGGCTCATGTCCGAAATGGAATACCTCGCGCACGGCGTGGGGCAGAAGAATGTCACCCATCGCCTGCAGTTCGCGGTTGATACCCGCGATCATGTGGTAGTGGGCGTTGCGGGTGCCGTCCTTGTTGATCATGCCGTTCTGCCAATGCCAGATGGAGTCGCCTTCCTCGCGATCCACACCGGGCGTCCAGTAGGTGAAGTAAGAGATGCGCTTGGCACCGTAGCACAGCGACTGGAATACCTCCCAGCGGATCTCACCCTCGGTGAGATTGCGGTAGGGGCCGTGCTCGGTGACGAGGATAATGACCATGAAGGGGGTGTTTCTCTTGCGGGAGACCGCCATGGCATCCTCAATGTTATCAAAGAAGCCCGCTCTCTCGATCTTGCTGTAAGCCGCCGCGAGGATCTGATTTTGCCGCTCGTCCGCGAACTCCGCCTGCGCCATAGGCTCGCCCTTGATGAAGTGGTAGTGATCGTAGCTGAGGATCTCGGGCTTGACCTGCGTAATGAAGTCATCCAGGTGATCGTAGTAGGTGGGATTGCCCAGCATCTCGAGGGATGCATAGTTGGGGAACAGATTGATGTAGGCCTCGTGGGCGGGATCCAGCTCGGACAGGATCTCGCGGATCTCGGCCAGCGCGGGGAAGGAGCCGCTGTTGGGCTCGTCCAGAATGTGGTAACCAAGCAGAGCGGGATAGCCGCTGTAATCCTCCACCACGGCGCGGAGCAGCTCACGGCGGTTCTCGCTGGTGCGAACGGCGCGGTCAATACGATCGTCACACAGCGTGACGCGCAGACCCAGCTCGTGGCAGACAGCCAGCATCTCGCAGTTGGTCTTGTAGCCGTAATCGTAGGCGACGACGAGATTGATGCCCGACTCCGCCACCTCGCGAAAACGATCAACGGCGACACTGCCGTCAGCGTTGCGAACGAATTTGTGCGGCACGCCGCACCAGTTGGTGATCATAAACTTATCCATGGTTGCCATATCGCAATTCTCCTTGTATCATTATTTTTGAAGTTTTAGGAAGTCCAGAAACCCTTTTTTAAAAGGGTTTCTGGTGGGGTCAAGGGGCAACGCCCCTTGCGTTCCCCTTCACTCCCCCGCCGTTTCCAGCGCGCGCACCTCGTCAGGGGTGAGCCAGCGCCACTCACCGGGGGCGAGGGCGGGATCGAGGGTAAGGGGGCCAAAGGTCAGGCGCTCGAGGCGGGTGATCTGGTTATGCCGCGCCTCCATCATGAGCTTGATCTGGTGGTATTTGCCCTCGTGCAGGGTGATGCGTCCCGAACGGCAACTGCCCTCGGCATCGGCATCCCGCTCCACGCGGCAGGGGGCGGTCACGTATCCGCCAATGTCCACGCCGCTCTCCAGCACCGCCTCGTCCTCGTCCGACAAGGGGAACTTGACCGAGAACGCATAGGTCTTATCCACGTGGCGCGCAGGAGCTAAAAGTCGGTGGGACAGCTCGCCGTTGTTGGTCAGCAGCATAAGCCCCGTGGTGTGCTTATCCAGCCTCCCGCAGGGGAAGATGGCGGGGCGGATGCGGAGAAGGTCATCGGGAAGAAGATCCACGACGGTCTGCTCGCGGCCGTCCTCAGTCGCGCTGACCACGCCGTCGGGCTTGTGCATCAGGATATAGATGAACTGTCGGTAGGTCACCCGCTCGCCGCGGAAAATGACCTCTGCCGTGTCGGGGTCGATCTGCATATCGGCGCGCTTGGCGGGGATGCCCCCCACCAGCACCTCGCCGCCGCGCACGGCCTTGGCGGTCTCGCTGCGGGTTGCTTTTCCCGTCAGACTCAAATATTTATCCAGGCGCATCGTTTTCATAGTTATACCCTATCCGCCTCAGCAAAGGGATCAACGCCGTTGACAAGCGCGGGCATGATACGAACCGTAAAGCCAAACGCCTTAGCGTCCAACCGCCAGCGGGGATGGAGCTCGGGGCCGCAGGAATGCGAGCCGATGCCACCCTGCATCATATCCAGATTGACACAGGCTTCCCGCATCGGCACGAGCTCGTAGTCATGCGCGGTGGCAGTCAGCATAGCGGGCGTGAAGTGGGCGCAGTTGAAGCTGAAATCGTTGCCGGCGCTCACACACAGCAGTCCGTGCCCCGCGTGGGAGGCAACCGTCACCCAACGGGTGTCGGCGTGCGCCATGTTCTCCTGCGGGCGGACGTAATGCTCAAAATGCTCCGACACGGTGGTGCGGAACAGCCCTTGACGCGAAGCGTGGCGCTTATCGCGGTAGCTCTCCACGGGGCCGCGCCCGTAGTAGCGGATCAGCTCACACTCGGCGGGCATGAGGAACTCCACGCCGAATCGCGGCAGATGGGGAGCGTTCTCCGTTACGCGCACGTCAAAGTCCAGCTTGACGCCGCCCTCGGCGTACACGGTATAGGTCACGGTGGCGTGCAGGAAGGGGCGGTAGGGCGCGGCACCAAGGGACAACTCGGCAGTCACGGTGGCAGACACGTCATCCACCGCCGTCAGGTCACAGTTGTAGCACTTGACCACGGCGCGGTCAAAGCCCGCCGCCTGCCATGCGTTGCGAATATTGCGGTCATTATCGGTGGGGGCGCGCCATACGGTAGGGCGAATGGGGGTGGCCAGCATTTCCCTGCCGTTGTCCACGATGGACTCGATAAGGCCCGTGGTGCGGCCGATGCAGTACACCGTTTCGGTCGCGCGCCCCGCGGTAATGACGATGTGCGTGGGCGTTTTGCATGTCTCCACCCACGCATCGGGGCGGATGGCGTCCCGAATGGGAGAGGTCGCGCGCTCCGAGGTCAGCTTGATCTGCTCAAAGCCCACCTCGTATCCCATCTCGGCCCACCGAGTGGGGGTATTCTGCACCGCCGTCACGGTTACATAGCAATCGGGCTTGCCCGTGTAAGCATCGGTCGGCACGGTAATGGTGGCCGTGCCGTCGGGCTCAATGGGCAGTTGCGCCGTGCCGCAGGCAACCGCCTCGCCGCGCGACTCCACCGTCCATGCAAAGGTCAGATCCGAAAGGTCGCAGAAGGCACGGCGGCTGCGGATGGTGAGCGTGCCGCCCGCCTCGTCAAAGCTCTCCACCGAGAAGGGCTTGATGACCTGCTTGTATTCCAGAAAGCCCGTGTGGGGGCGGCGGTCGGGATAAACCAGACCGTCCACGCAGAAGTTGCCGTCGTGCGGATAATCACCAAAGTCCCCGCCGTAGGTGAAGTGGGGATGGGCATAGGGGTCGTCGCCAATGGCGAAGGAGTGATCCAGCATCTCCCACACGCATCCGCCAAGGAAGCGGTCATCGGCGTAGATCATATCCCAGTATTCCTTGAGGCATCCGGGTCCGTTGCCCATGGCGTGGGAATACTCACAGAGGAAGAAAGGGCGGTTGAAGACGGTGCGATCCAGATAGATCTCGCGAATCTCGTCGGGCGAGGGATACATACGGCTCTCCACGTCGATGTAGTCACAGCGAAGCGCATCCCCGATCTCCTCGTCGGTCTTGCCCTGAAATTCATGTTGCAGCCGTCTTGCCCGGCGGCGGGAGGCATCCTCGCAATGCACGAGGCAATGCGGATCGCGCTCGTGCAGGTATTCGCCCATCTTACGCTGGTTGCAACCGATACCAAACTCGTTGCCCAGCGACCACATGAGGACGGAGGCGTGGTTTTTGTCGCGCTCGTACATCAAGCGCACGCGATCCACGAACGCCTCCTCCCACTCGGGGTCATCGGTCAGCTGATCCCAGTTGCCTACGAAGGCAAGGCCGTGGGTCTCCATATCCGTCTCGTCCACGAGGTACAGACCGTACTCATCGCACAGCGCGGGGAATCGGGGGTCATTCGGGTAGTGGCTGGTACGAACGCAGTTGACGTTGTGCCGTTTGAGCAGGAGAATATCCTCGATCATGTGATCCAGCGGAGTCGCCGAGCCGAGGTGGGGGTGGCTGTCGTGGCGGTTAACGCCGCGCAGCTTGATCTTCTGTCCGTTGAAATACAGAACGCCGTCACGAACCTCTACGCGGCGGAAGCCCACGGGAATGGCGATGCACTCGCCCCCGCAATGCAGGACGAGGGTAAAGAGATTCGGGCACTCGTCCGACCACAGCTCGGGCTCAGCAACAAGGAAATCAATCTCGCCCTTGCCGCTGATACGGCGGATGCCCGCACCTGCCTCGCGTCCGTCGGGACGGAGTAAGCGATAGGACACCAGCGCCTCGCCGCTCACCGTGATCTCGGTGGGGCAGCCGCCGTTCTTCAGGTCGGGCGACACGGAGGGGCGGGCGTGAACGTCCACGATATGGACGGGGTCGCGCAGAAGGAGGTAGACCTCACGGAAGATGCCCGACCAACGGAACTTATCCTGATCCTCAAGATACGAACCGTCGCACCACTTCAGCACGAGCACTTGCAGGGTGTTCTCACCCTCGCGGACGTACTCGGTCACGTCAAACTCGGAGGTCATGTGGCTGACCTGGCTGTATCCCACGAATTTGCGGTTGATAAAAAGGTAGAAGCAGGAATCCACACCCTCAAAATTGAGGTATACGGATTTTCTCATCATAG
Organism: uncultured Clostridia bacterium; assembly: GCA_904502015.1. Classification (GTDB taxonomy): domain Bacteria; phylum Bacillota; class Clostridia; order Oscillospirales; family CAG-272; genus CAMEON01. The sequence goes on from CAJGEA010000084.1 coordinate 5,206, forward strand.
CAGGGGTGAGGCGGAAGGTGCGGCTATACAGGCCGCAGGGGTTATCGTCGGGCACGAAGGGCGGGTCCACGGGATAGGGGTAATTGATGTTGGTATAGTTGGGAATATCGTAGCCTCGGCCGAGGTAGGTCTGCCACGAACGGGGCACGGTCACCTTGTCGGCATCGGTCTGCACGTATCCCTCCGCCGCAAACTCTGGTACGTCGCGGAGAGAGGGGTAGAAGGAGAAATCCCAGTCGCCGCACAGGGGCAGAAACCGGTCGCTTCGGTTACGGTTGTGGGCGCTTTCCAATGCGGTTTTCTCGTCCGAAAACGGAACGAAATAGGCACGGGGCTCCTCGCACCCGACGTGCAGGACGCGGGGATTCTGGTGGTAGTTGGATTCAAAAACGAACAGATTCATGGCGCCAAGTCCTTTCGTAAAAAGCTCTATGTATATAATACCATTTTCCCTTCGAAAAGTCAAGGGGAAATCGCTCGCGCTCAAGCATTTTCACGCAAAAAGGGGCGGCCGTCGGCCGCCCCGAAAAATCGGTGAGATCAGATATGCAACAGGTCGAATATCCGTTTTGCAATCGCCTCGGCATCCACCTCGGCACTGCGGCGAATGGGCTCGTCCCGCTCCTGCACGACGAAATTGTCCTCCACCGCGACCACCGAAAGCTCGCGTCCGTCAAAGTCGGGATGGCGGCGCAGAGCGTCGGACAGCATCATACCGAAGCCGCCCGCGCGGATCTCCTCCTCGGCCAGCACCACGGGCACGCCCGCAGGCAGAAGCGGCAGGAGCTCGTCCGCCAGCTTTCCGTAGGGGCGGACGTATTCGGCAAGCAGCACGCCTACGCGGACTCCCTGCTCGCTCAGCAGATCCCGCGCCGAGAGCGCTTCGCTCGCCATAGCGCCGTGAACCACGATCACAGCCTTGACCTCGTCCTCGGGCGTATAGCTCGCCCGCACGCCGACGGCTTCGGGTGCGCCGTTCGGATAGAATGTTTCCTTCACTCGCGCGCACTCCCCTGCGTTGGGGTAGCGGATGGCGGCAGGCTTACCCTCGGCGAGTGCTTTGCGAACCGCCAGCTCCAGCACGGCAAAGCTCGCGGGGGTATAGACGGTCACGTTGGGAATGGACGAGAGGAAGGATACGTCAAACATACCGTGGTGGGTCGCGCCGTCGGCGCGGTTGAGTCCCGCGCGGTCAATGCACATCAGCACGGGCAGATTCTGCAACGCAATGTCGTGTATGATCTGGTCGTAGCCGCGCTGCATGAAGGAGGAATAGATGGCCGTGACGGGCTTGTAGCCGTTGGCGGCCAGTCCCGCGGCAAAGGTCAGGGCGTGCTCCTCGGCAATGCCCACGTCGTAGAATCGGTCAGGGTACGCCTCGCGGAAGCACTCCACGCCCGTTCCCTCGCTCATGCTGGCGGTGATGGCGCAAATGCGGTCCTCCTCCTCGCCCAGCTTGACAAGAATACTGCCCAAGCGATGGGAGAAATTCTCTCCCTGAACACGTCCCGCGGGGGCCATGCCGTGATAGTAACCGGGATCGGTTTCGGCAGGCTCATACCCACAGCCCTTGCGGGTCTTGAGGTGAATGACCACGCTCTCGCCCAGCTTTTTCGCCTCGGTGAGCAGTGCCTCCACCGCCTCGTAATCGTTCCCGTCCACGGGGCCGAGGTAGTACAGCCCGATATCCTCAAAATAGTTGCTGCCGTACATGGCGTTCTTGAACGCCTTTTTGACGTCACGCACGGCGCAGAACAGCGCCTTACCCACCAGCGGAATTTTCTTGATCACGCGGGAGGTGGTCTGCTTGGTCTTAAAGTAGCCCGATTTCCGCCGCAGGCGCGCCATGTGGGTGGCAAATCGCCCGATGTTCTTGGAAATGGACATTTCGTTTTCATTGAGCAGGATGATGAGGCGCAGATCGCGGGACACGTTGTTAAGTGCCTCGTGGATCATGCCGCCCGTGAACGCGCCGTCGCCCACCACGGCCACGGTGTAGGCGTCCGAGCCCGCCATGCGGTCAGCCTGCGCAAAGCCCAGTGCCGCCGACAGCGACGTGGAGCTGTGCCCCGCGCCAAAGCAATCGTACTCGCTCTCGCTCCGCTTGGTAAAGCCCGAAATGCCGCCTCCCCGACGCAGGGTGGAAAACCGCTCGTAGCGCCCCGTGAGCATTTTGTGGACGTAGCTCTGATGGCCCACGTCAAAAATGATATGGTCACGCGGGCAATCAAACACGCGGTGCATAGCCACCGACAGCTCCACCGCACCGAGGTTGGAGGCGAGGTGTCCCCCGTTTTTCGTCACGGTTTCGACCAGCACCGTACGGATCTCCCGACACAGCGCGGGGATGGCCTCGTCGGGCAGAGCGCGCAGATCCGCGGGGGTGTGGATATTCTTCAGGTACGACGTTCTTGCCGGTTCGGTCTTCTTTTTTGCCATGATCTGCCCTCCCTTCCCGAGTCTTGGATGTCATATAGAGTCATTATACCATATAATTATGAATTTTTCTTGTCGAACGGCAGAGATTCTTCTTTTTTTGAAAATAAAAACGGTAACTATTCAGCCGGTTTTCAAATTTGGATTTATCTGTGGGGTTTCCCCCGCCCAGCCAAATACCAATTTAACACATGGCTAAATCGTCGCTAACACAAAAACGGGAGGCAACACCCATAGGCGTTGCCTCCCGGGATCAAGCGGTGGGAAGCAGATTGAAGTTGCGGACGAACATGAAGTCCCCCGCCTCGCAGGCCGAGAAGAAATCCATGCGGATGGAGTGGATCTCCCCGCTCCAATGTCCCGTAGCGCCGAGATCCACGCGCACGGTGTGCCACGCGCCGTCGGCGATCAGCTCCACGAAGGTGGAGATCCCCGC
>CAJGEA010000085.1 GCA_904502015.1 uncultured Clostridia bacterium
CTGGGCGATCCGCACGACGAGACGAAGGAATGCTTCGCCCTGCGCCCGATGACCTGCCCCTTCCAGTATCAGGCTTACCTCAACCGCATGCGCTCCTACCGCGATCTGCCGCTGCGCTATGCCGAGAACTCCACGCTGTTCCGCAACGAGGATTCGGGCGAGATGCACGGTCTGATCCGTGTTCGCCAGTTCACCATCTCCGAAGGTCACCTCGTTCTGCGTCCCGAGCAGCTGGAGGAGGAGTTCCGCGGATGCCTGGAGCTGGCTAAATATTGCCTGGATACGGTTGGCATGCTGGAGGACTGCACCTTCCGCTTCTCCCAGTGGGATCCCGCAAGAGCGGGCATCAAGTACGAGGGTACGGCCGAGCAGTGGGAGGAGGCCCAGCGTGTCATGGGTGAGATCCTGGATAACCTGGGAGTGAAGTACGAGATCGGTATTGACGAGGCCGCCTTCTACGGCCCCAAGCTGGACATTCAGTACAAGAACGTGTTCGGCAAGGAGGATACCATCGTTACCATCCAGATCGACATGCTGCTGGCACAGAAGTTCGGCATGGAGTACGTGGATTCCGATAATACCTTGAAGCATCCTTACATCATCCACCGCACCTCGCTGGGCTGCTACGAGCGTACCCTTGCCTACCTGATCGAGAAGTACGCGGGCGCTCTGCCCACTTGGATGGCTCCCGTGCAGGCCAAGTTCCTGCCCATGGGCGACGGCGAGGTGGAGTACTGCCAGAAGATCGCCGACAAGATGACCGCTATGGGTATGCGCGTGGAGATCGACAAGTCCAATAATACCATTGGATACAAGATCCGCACCGCCCAGCAGGAAAAGGTTCCCTATATGCTCATCGTGGGCGCGAAAGAGCTGGCCGACGGCACCGTGGCCGTCCGCTCCCGTAAGGACGGCGACAAGGGCGCCATTCCCGCCGATCAGTTCATCATGGATATCATGACCGAGATCGCGGAGAAGAGAAGATAAGGATTATTTTTTCGGGGGAGGAAACCTTCTTGAAAGAAGTTTCCGTCCTCCCCCGCACCCCCTCCAACCTTCAAGAACCTTCGAAAAAGGGATTTGAATATTGTCGGGGAAGATGGTTGGTGACGGAGAGGGGATCCGAGCCCAAGCCCCGCCGCAGGCGGTCTTGAAAGAAGTTTTCCTCCCCGTACCCCTCTTTTCATGAATTTTTAAAACAAATTTGGATTTGACAAAATGGAGACTTTATATGAAAAATTATGAAAGTGCAGGATTTGTTGTTGGGGCTGTGGTCGGAGCAATTCTTGCAGGACTCTGCGTATATTTTACACAAAGCGTTGTTTCCGCAATAATTTCATTAGGATGTGCTTTAGCGGGCGGATGTATAGGGAAATCTATTCAAAAAAATTAAATTGATTTTAATTCAATTAACGGAGAAAATAATATGGAAAACACCACACAAGTCCCTCCCCGCGGCGAGTCCGCCATGGCGTATTTCAAGCAGGGCTACAACTGCGCTCAGGCCGTATTCCTCGCCTTTGGCGATCTCACGGGCATGGACAATGCCACCGCCGCGCGACTGGTGTCCTCCTTTGGCGGAGGCATGGGCCGTATGCGCGAGGTCTGCGGCGCGGTCAGCGGCGCGCTCGCGGTGCTGGGCCTGCTGAACGGCTACGATGATCCCGCCGACGGCGCGGGCAAGAGCCGCCACTACGAGGACGTGCGGGCGTTTGCCGAGCGCTTCAAGCAACAGACGGGTAGCGGCACCATCATCTGTCGTGAGCTGCTGGACGGCGCGCGGGTGAATAGCGAGGCGGGCGGCGAGCCCGAAGCGCGTACTCCCACCTACTACCAAAAGCGCCCCTGCGGTGAGCTGTGCGCCATCGCCGCCGATGTGCTGGACGCCATGCTCCGTGAACGCGGCGTGATGGCTGACTAATACGGGTTCTTGATGGTAAAAAATACCCTCTCCGCCGCGCTTGCGGCGCGCCACCTCCCCCAATGGGGGGAGGCTCGCGAAAGGCTCTCCCATTGGGAGAGCTCCCGCGAAGCGGGTGAGAGGGTTATGTAAGATCATAACGGGAACAATGAATTAACAGAGAAGCACCGAGCCTTGCGGCTCGGTGCTTCTCTGTATAGCGGGCATCTGCGTTTGGCGGCAGATGCCCCAAATGGGTGACTCGCGTTTAATCGTTGTTGTTGGCGCCGCCCCCAACGTGGCCTTCGCCGCGGTTTTTCACGGCGTTGACGATAATGATCACCGCAACCACGATGAATCCAATGGCAATGATCAGACTGACCACGTCAAAGTCGGATACGGTTTTGGGGAAAACGTCCTCGATATCCTCAACCACGACCACGATCGGGATGCCGGTGGACGCGGTAAACGCCGTCAGCGCCTCGTTCACGGTTTCGTCGGTTACGTCCAGCGAGGTCATGTTGGTCAGGTGCGAATTGTATTCCACGCTCTCGGTCTTGCATGTAAACGAGGATTCCAGCCCCAGCCCCTCGATATGCTCCTGCATGGTGTTGACTACGGATGCAATACCGGAATCGAGAGAGTATTTATAGGAGTTGGAATTGATGGCCGAGTTCTGTATGGCGATACCCAATTTACTGCTGTTGCTTCCGAACATGGAGTTGATCTTGGGATCGACATGGTCACCGCACCAAGCGATAAAGTTATAATCGTAATATTGGTCGTCCTCAACGGTAATGACGATGAGCAGGTTGTCCTCGTAGTCCTTGGTGGTGCCAAATTCTGCGGCGTACTGACTGTTGGCGTAATCCTGAAATACGTTCTCGTCGTAAGTGATCTCTCCGCCATTCGTCACGAGGTTGAAGGCCGAGCTGAATACCGATAACAGCAGAAGACCCGCAAACAGAATCATGACGATGGGTATGATCAAAATGCCGCCAAGGCAGCCGCCGCCACCGTAATAATGGCGTCTAGGGCCCCAAAACCATCCGCCGTAATGGTACGGTCTGTGATGGCGCGGCCCGTGATGATGAGGGCCACCTCTGAATCCACCGCCGGGGCCACGGCCCCCGCCGCCAAATCCGCGACCGCCGCCGCCGAAGCCGCCGCCACCGCCGCCAAATCCTCCTCTTGATCCTCCGCCTCCGCGGGATCCTCCTCCCGGTCCTGGCATAACGTACTCCTTTCCTTTGCTGTGATATTCTTACGGCTTTATTATACACCTATTTGCCGTTGATTGCAATACTTTTTTGATGAATCGTAAAATTCAGGTCAAGAAAACCGCCGATCGTGCGTCCCCTCACCATTCCGCAATGTGCGGGCTCCGTTGCATCCATGCTCCCGCCGCAATGGGGGTGGGCAGGCAGAGGGTGCAGAGTGCGTCAGCCTGCTCGCAAAGCGCGCGCTGACGGCACACGGGGGAGTCGGCGGGCTTGGTCACCACGGTGAGGGCGGGAGCGGAGCCGTCTGCCTCGGCGCGCTCCTTTTCCTGTTTTTGCCACGCCTTGAGGTAAGCACAGCCTGCCTTGGTGGCCGCCAATAGGGTGGTGTAGCGGGGCGGCTCGCGCAGATCCGCCTCGGTTACCCCCGTCACGGCAAACAGCATGGCACGGCGAAGCCGCGCGTCGGTAAATTGCTTGGTGCGGCAGAGGGAAAAGAATTCCTCGCACGTAGCGGAACGGCGTGCCTCGCGGCACAGATGCCCCGAAAGTCCCCCCGAAAGCTCGGCGCAACCCTCAAACTCGGCAGGCGAACCCAGTCGGAATCGCGCGTGGTAGAAGGGCAGGAGAGGCGTCCCCCATATCGGTGCTCTCCCATCCTCGATCTCCCTCATCAGCAGGTCGAATATCTTGGGGGGCATGGTGCCGTCCAAAAGAGAGGTAAGTGCGATCGTGTCACTCTCGGCAACCTCCATGAGATTACGCAGGGCGGTGGCAGACGGGTAGTGCGCGTCGTGCTGTACCGTGTCGCGGTAGCCGTCGCCCACCCGCTGCACGGTTTGGACGTCCATCGGGGCGCTCAAGGCGCGGTTGGCGCGCAGATAGGCGATGCCGAGAAGATCGTTGGAATTGGGGAATCCCTCAGGGAGAGTTACGCCTGCCGTTTCCTGCAACGCGCGGGTGTAGGCCAGCGTCGTGCCTACGCCCTCGCGGCACAGCGCGGCGTAGCGGTTGGTGAAATCGGGCGTTTCCGTAATTTCGGCCATGCGGGAGAGCAGATGGAGGTCAGCACTCTCACTCCCAAAGGTGAGGGAATCCACACCAAGCGCGGAGGCGATATACACGCCCGCACGGGCAAAATGCTCGGCACTGCTCGCGCAGTAGGGGAAGGGAAGCTCTAAAGCGAGGTCAGCCCCCGCCTCCACTGCCATGCGTGCGCGTAGGTAGGGATCGGCCACGGCGGGTGTGCCGCGCTGGACAAAGCGTCCGCTCATGATGCAGACGACGCATCCGTCGGGCCCGACGGCGTTGCGCATACGCCCGAGCAGATAGGCGTGCCCGTTGTGCAAGGGATTGAATTCACAGATCACGGCAGACGAACGAGCGGACATGACCGACACCTCCTTTGATTATCATTGGGTTTAGTATAGCATATTGGCAGGGGGAATGTCAAGCAAATGGAGAAATTTCGGTCAAAGAGCGCAAAGAAAATTTTAGAAAAGTATTGACAATTACCCCGAGATAGGGTATAATAAACAATGTCGTGTTTTGCTTATTTGATTCGAAAAGGAGTGGCAGTATGCTTTTGGACCTCAAACCCATGTTGCGCGGAGAGATCACCCGACTGCCCATTGACTTTCGCATCGAGCCCGAAGCCCCCGTCGGCGTCGAGCTGACAGGCGACGCGCACATAGAAGGCGAGATCACCAATCAGGGCGGCTATATGCGCCTGTCCGCTACCGTTGCTCTTCCGTATCGCGGCGTTTGTGCCCGTTGTCTTGACGAGCTTGAGGCCGAGTTCGATATGCCGTTCGAGCGCACCGTCGTGACTGAGGGTACGCTGACCGAGGAGCAGGAGGAGGATAACGTAGACGAGTACGTGATCCTGCAAAACGGTATGCTGGACATTGATGATGCTGTTCGTGAAGCACTCATTCTGTCCTTTCCCATGCGGCTGATCTGCCGCGAGGATTGTCCCGGTCTTTGCCCCAAGTGCGGCAAACCCCTGCGTGACGGCGCGTGCGGATGCACGACCAAGGAGATCGACCCCCGCTGGGCGGTGCTCGCAAGTCTTCGCTTTGACGAGGATGAGAGTGGATCCGATGCGGACAAGTCCGACTCGTAATTTTCAAGTTCCCGTTTACATTTGAATGATATGCCCGTAAGGGCTTTCAGATAGAGAAGATCGCACAAAGTGCTACTGCGCGACGTGCGTGTTCAATGCCCAGGAGGAGGTGTCAATATGGCAGTACCGAAGCGTAAAGTATCCAAGGCTCGCAGAGATTCCAGAAGATCGAACAACAGCAAACTGGTGGCATCCGGTCTTGTAAAGTGCTCGAACCCCGAGTGCAACGAGATGCTCAAGCCCCACCGTGTGTGCAAGGTTTGCGGTTTCTACGACGGTAAGAAGGTTCTGAACGTTAAGAACGCGTAATTCCCGACGTATCTCGAAAAAATTTGCTTGCAAGCTACAAAAAAGGATTCAGCACCCATGCGGGGCGTGAATCCTTTTTTGTTTTGTCGGGAAAATTATTCAGCGTACACCATCCGATCCTCGGTCCAGCCCGTAAGCGCGTCGCACAATTCGCGGGCGGCGGCGCGGGCGGCAGGGAGGTCGTGCTCCAGATAATTGCCGCATTGCCAGCGCTCGGTGCCGGGGATTTCTCCCTCGTAGTCGGCAATGAAGGCGAAGGACTCCTGCACGAGGCGAATGGCGTCGGCACGGCTCACGGTGTCGCGCAGCAGAAGGTAGAATCCGGTGCGGCAGCCCATCGGGCCGACGTAGATGACCTCGTCGGTCCATCCGCTGTTGCGGGCGTAGGTGGCGAACAGATGCTCAATGGTGTGCGCGGCGGGGGTAGGGAGATAGTCGCCGCCGTTGGGGATCTTCATGCGGATATCGTAGGTGACGATGTCGCCGTCAATGCGGGATACGTACATACCCCGTCCGAGCTTGTCGTGGTTGACGGTAAAGCTGGCTATGGTTTTCATATATGTGATTATCCTTTCGTGTGGATTCATTCCACAGAAAGTATAGCACATAAACCCCCGATTGTCAAGATGAACGCAACTCTTTAGCCGTTTTTCAAATTGGGGGTTACCGGTGTGTTGCTTTCTCTGTACTTTTCTTTCACCAGCGAAAGAAAAGTACCAAAAGAAACGCCGCCAAAGGAAGAAACCAAGGTTTCTCCCTTTGGGAACCCACTTCCTTACATGGTGCGCGCACGCGGCACAGCCGCGTTTGATTGCGCGCCAAACAAATCTATCCCCATTGTGCCGAGTTGGTCGACAGCTGTCGACCAACTCGGTCGCGCGTTCTCTGCGCGAGATGGGAAGGTATTTGCACTGAGGAAAGGAACCCAAAATTCCCCTTTCAGGAGAAGCCGAATTAAGACAAACCAACCGTCTTTAAAACCCCTACCCTCAGCAGGCCTTCTATGACCATCCGAGTTGGTCGGCACGCTTGCCGACAACTCGGCACTACGGATACAGATTTGTATCGAGCGCAATCAAACGCGGCTGTGCCGCGTGCGCGCACCATCAAGGGAAGGGATTTTCAAGGGAAACCGTAGGTTTCCTCTTGAACGGCGCCTCTTTGGTACTTTCTCCCGCTGGTGGGAGAAAGTACGAAAAGAACAATAACCAATATATTTTAAACAGACCGATAAATCCAAATTTTAATAGTTACAGATACACTTACCGCCGCCGTGTCGCGTGGCGCGAGGAAGATTTGCGGCGCGGTCTGCCCATCAGCGCGCCCAGTATCTCCAGGCCCACAACGCCCGCGTGAACGCCCCACGATGCGACGGAGGAAAGCCCCAGCGACATGGTGGCCCGCGCCTCATCCCCAAACAGCAATGAGAGGATGAACAGCACCGCCGTGAACAGACATCCTCCGCACAGCCCGCAAAGCGCCGCGTTGTTCCCACCGTTTCGGCGGGACGCTACGAAGCCCCCGAGCAGGGAGGAGAGCGCCAATGCCCCCAACGAAAGCGGCGTGGAAAGGGAAGTGGGGTCAGGATTGGAGTAAGCGACCCAGACACCCACCGTCAGAAAGATCAGCCCCAGGATGGCGGTGACGGGGAGCGCGAGCAGCCCGCTCGTCATGGCGCGGGCAAAGCCACCCGCACCCTCCGCAGAGGCTTTCGCGCCAATGCTTGCCTCTGACCTTGGGGCAGGCAGGCCTGCGCGGCGTGGGTGGGGTGTATGGCTGTGCGCGTGGCGGTTCTTTTTGCGCGTGGCGGTGGTAAAAGTGTTCATAGAGATCCCTCCGAGTCGATGGTTTATCCCATCGTATGCGAGAAGGATCAAACGTAGAACGGCGCAAACCGATATGCGGTTTGCGCCGTTCCGTTGTGACGTTGTGATGAAAATTACTTCTGGTTGTTTGCTTCCTTCATCTTCTCCTCGTAGGAGAGGTCAACCTTGCTGACCGCCGAGATGAGGATGCGGATGTGGGTGCGGTCGCGCGCGGTTTCCAGCACCAGCGTGCCCGACTTCTCGTGGATGCTGACGATCTCGCCAACAATACCGCCGATGGTGGTGATCTCGTCACCGACCTGCAGGTTGGAGCGCATATCCTTGGCTGCCTGCTCCTGCTTTTTCTGGGGGCGGATGGTGAAGAAGTACATAACGACCAGCATGACTGCGAGCAGACCCAGCGTGAGCCAAGAGCCCATGCCGTTGCCCGAGCCTTCGGTAAACATCAGTGCAAA
>CAJGEA010000086.1 GCA_904502015.1 uncultured Clostridia bacterium
AGAGAGGTTGCCGTTCCTCGAGGGAAACGGAGCGCACGCTCGGCAAAGTCTTGCGACTTTGCGGGCTTCAGATTCGCTTGACAAATTCATCAGAAATAGGAAAAGGCACCGCGATGCAGTGCCTTTTCCTATTTCTGGTGACCCGTACGGGAATCGAACCCATGTTTCCAGCGTGAGAGGCTAGCGTCTTGACCGCTTGACCAACGGGCCTTGTCCTTGCGACTTTGCTATTATAGCACATATCGACGCGTTTGTCAATAGATTTTTCAAAAAAATTTAAAAAGAAAAAATTTTGTCAGGTTGTTGGGGATTGGTCCTGCTTTTACTCGCCCGTTGGGAAAGCGGTTGACAAATTTTCCCTTGCGTGCTATAATAATTACAGATATTTTGGTGCGCTACAAGGCTTTTGGCTTATATAACCATAGCCTGCGGCGCGCCGACGAGGGTTTGGAATCGGAAGAAAAACGATGCTTTGATCGCGCGAGGGCGATGGGACAATAGATAAAGAAAGGAAAATGGTATGGATCATCATTTCAACACACACGACCGAAAACGTGAGGCGGCCTTGCCGGATTGGCAGGCGGGCTCATCCTTTCTTGTCGAGAATCCCGAATTGTACGGAGCCGTTTTTGATGCCTATCCCGTGGCTATGGGTGATTTGTTGCTGGGTGTCAACGGCACCGCCGCCGAGGACGGTGCGCCCGTCCCGTCCTTTGCCGCCGAGGAGGCGGGGGTTGAGGGACTTCTGAATACCGTGTATGGACAACTGCTTCCTCCTACCGAGGAAACGGCAGCGGTGCTTCGCGGCACGTTTGGCGACAGGGATGAGGAGCAGGAATACCCTGTAGCCCGCTATTCTGCCGCTCTTGCCGAGGCGGTGGCACTTTACACCTTCCGCGGGCCTGCGCGGGGCACGTCCTACGAGCAAACCTCTCTGATGCTAGGGAGCGAGATCGCACGTAAGCTATCCATCCTGCGCGATACGATTGAGCGGCTGGATAGCGATACGCAGGCGGATGATTCCTGCTATACCGTGTCCTTCGGTGCTTGCCGCATTCTGCGCATGGGCGAGGGACGGTATACGCTGGAGATTTTTGCGGCGGGCAATTTCCGTTTGTATCTACTGGATCGGGAGGGTATGTCGCCGCTGTGGACGGCTGTGACTCCCTGCATTGATCCCGATTCCAATAAGATCGTGAGCGGGTGCCGTGTGCCCTTGCTTCATCCCGAGCCCTTTGCCGTGTTGCTTCTGTCTGACGGCGTATGCGGCTACGGCGCGGCGGAGGAGCGCGCCCTGCAAGAAAACGCGGGCATGCGTTGGGCATGTCGTATGCGTCTTGAGGATCATATTCTGCGCCTTGTCACTGCGTGTGTGCGCCCCGCTGAATTTGGCGAGCGTGCCGAGCGCTTCTTCACGGGCCGCTCGGTCGGGAGGGGAAGTGCCTCGGGTGCGATCTGCCTCTGTCTGGATGCGGATACCTCTTATGAGACCTTCCGAGAGGCTTGCCAGCATCGCTATGCCGAGCTGGAGGCATGGATCGCAGGTTTGCCTAACGGCTACGATCCCGATGATGAAACGAGCCTGCCCACTAGGGAGGACATGGAGAAATCTTTTTCCCGCTACCTGATGGAAAGCCGCCCCACGCTCGTCGAGCGTGTAACCCGCGCCATCGGAGATTACGCGGTGCGTATTCTGCATGGGGCGCCGCGTGTGGATGAGCTTCCGTACCCCGACGGCGTGAGCGATTTGCTCCGTCTGGACTACGGGGAGGTAAATGGTATATACGCGCGGTATGATGCTGAAAACCGAGCCGATCGGGAGCAATTGGCCGATAACGTCCGTCTTTTGCGGGAACTGCTATCTGAAAACTGGATCACTCTCCGCCCGCAGCTTCGCCCACTGTATCCCGATGGGGACGCGGCGCACGAACGCACCTACCGTCATTGCGTGCAAATGAACCGTCGGCTTTACGCCATGCTGGAGAATCGCAGACGTATGATTGGCGAAGCCGAGGCGCGGCTGACGCGCGCTTTGGATACCCTGCGTGCTTGCGGTGAGGACGCAACGTATGGGCGTGGCGGTGACGTACCCGCATCGGCGTGGCTAAGCACCAACGAGGGCGATGTTCTAAGCCTGACGCAGGATCTGCGCCGCCTGGAGGCTGAGGGTGAGGACTACCGCACCCTTTGGGTGGCATATACCGCTGAACGCGACACCTTGTTTTCGCTGGATACCATGTCGGATAAAGGTTTTTTTGCCGCTGACTTTACGGCTATCCGAATCGGCGAGTTGTCGGACGACGGCTGGGAACGGCTCCGCGAGGCGCTCAGCGCGCGCCGTGGGGAGGCGAGCGGAGAGGGACTTTGGGACGCGGTACGCGCCATGTCTGCCTACGTTCGCGTTTTGCGGGATCGCATTGACGACCGCGATGCCGAGGGCCGCATGGCACGGGAGATCAGCCGTGACTACGTATGGCAGATGGCGTGCATTCGTGCCGCCATTTACGGTGATGCCCATTGGGGTGATGACGTGGCTACCGTATTGGACGAATCCGCGCGGCACGAATATCTGGCCGCCGTTGCCCGCCATCGTGAGCAATGCGAGCTGGCCGAGCGCAAGAAAAGCATCTACGAGAGTTATCGCCGTTTGTACGAGCGGTATGAGACGTCGGATACTGTGTTATAATAGCATACGTGTACTTTCTATTTCAGGAAAGGAGTACTCTGCTGTCGGTAAACACCGATTTGTGTGGGGAAGGGAAGTTTGAAAGATACATCTTTCAAACGCGTTTTGTGGCTTTCGCCACTGATGCAGTGGCGATTTTGCTTCGCAAAACCAGCCCCAATTCCGCCAGAAAGGAAGCTTTCGCAAGGCGAAAGCCATGGTCATAAATATGGCAAACGTAATGGACTATATTGAGTGGCGCGGCGATCTGCCGTTCTCTGTCTGCCCGCTTTGCGAGGTGGACAACCTGATTTTCTGTTTGCTCTCCTACGTGGATCTGGACGGCATCGTCCCTGCCTCGCCCAAGGAGGGGCGAGTGACGGTGCGCCAAGCGGCTATGGAGTATTTCTTTGACCTCGATCCCGATGAGGAGCGTCCGCTGGGACTCATCATGCCTACCGCGATACTGGATCTTTTCCGCCGTATGGCGCGGGCACCGCGCTACCGCGACCTTGAGCTGACGGGGTACGTCAACGAGGTGAGCGAGGAGCGGGAGATGCAGTTCTCGGCGCTTACCGTGCGCCTGCCCGACGAGCAGGTGTTCGTGGCCTTTCGCGGCACCGACGATACCATAGTGGGTTGGCGGGAGGATTTCAATCTCTCCTACATGGATGAAATTCCTTCCCAGCGCAAGGCTGTCCGATATCTTGACGCGCTGGATATTACCCCCGAGAGCCGTCTGTACGTGGGCGGTCATTCCAAGGGAGGGAATTTGGCGGTTTGGAGTGTCATTCACGCGGACGAATCCCTCCGCCACCGCATCGTGCGTGTGTTTTCCAATGACGGCCCCGGATTTTCCGAGGAGCTGATCGCGTCCGAGGCATACGGTCGCATGGCGGATCGCATTACCTGCCTGCTCCCTGATGATTCCCTTGTGGGGCTTCTTCTGGAAAACGACGGGCAGTACGAGGTGGTCAAGAGCCACAAAAAAGGGCTTTTCCAACATGACGGACTTACGTGGGAGGTCATGGGCGGTCAGTTTGTCCGCAGTGAGGGACTGTCCCCGCGCGGTACGCACAACGATACCGTGGTGCGTGACCGCATCCGCGCCATGACGCGGGAGGAAAAACGGGATCTCACGCACCTGTTTTTCGGCGTTCTGGAATCGACGGGGGCCAAAACCTTGACCGAACTGAACGACGGCAAGGTCAAGGCGGTGCTGGCCGCCCTGCGCACGTGGGGAGAGCTGGAAAAGGGAACCAAGGAAACCGCGCTGTACCTTGTGGGAAAGCTCTTTGACATCAAGGTGCTCGGCGCGCCCCCCCGTCCCCCGCAGGAAAATGAGAGGGCGTCAGAGCCCGAAAAGACACCCCCACCGTTGTCCCGCAAGCCCCCACGCCCCCGCGTGCGGGTGGAGTGGTTCCCATGGCTCGCTCGGTAATTCGGCCGACCGAGAGGTGCGTGCCTTACCTGTGTTACTCTATCCCGGGCACGAGCCCATAAGGAAGGGACGCGGTAAAGCGCGCTGCCCCGATTTCTTGTTTTTACCCAAAATAAAAGCAGTGCCTTGCATCTGACGCATGGCACTGCTTTTGTTGTTTACCGTTTCTCACTCATCCCAATAAAATAATCCGCGCTGACGCCGTAAAATCGGCAGAGCTTGATGAGATCGTCGATCTTGAGCTCCGCGCGTCCGTCCTCAATATGCCCGTAGCCCTGCTGGGATTTGTTGATGATTTGCCCGACTTCTTTTTGTGTCAGGTCGCGGTCCTCGCGCAGATTTCGCATTCTCGTTCTGTAATCCATGAAGCACCCCTTACATTTTTATATGTAAAAAGTGTATCATAATCAGACATTGAGTATTGACAAATACTCAAACATTGAGTATAATATATAGAGTTAATGCTCTTCACTCCGTTTTCCTCATGTTTTGCTCCCGCTCCATGTAATCCAACCACAGCGCCGCGCCCCAGAGGATGGCCATTGCCGCGCCGATGCTGCCCCCCGCGTCCTGGATGTTGAGCATAGTCCCCACCTCGCCCATCTGCGCGCCGTGGTACAGCCGCGCCGCGAAATCACATAACCCGAGCAGGATGAGGGGCTGACCGACGAGTAGTAGCCGCGCCGCGTGGGGGCAGAAGCCCCACGGCTTGTGTCGTGCCTTTGAGCCACGCACGGAACGGCGGCGGGAGGGCGGGGGAGAGTCAGACTGACGGCGGAGGTGTCGGTGCTTATGTCGTTTCATACGCGCTCCTTCCCGGATCTTCGGACATAATTTTCCACAGACCCGTTTTCATAATCAAAATTCATATCAAATCATGCCAAAATGTTACACATTCATGCATAAACGGCGTTTTCTTCTTTATTATACATGAACGGCACCTCAAAATCAACCGAGAATATTTGGAAGCCTTGCGCTCAATTCCCCCCCAAAAATACGATTTTTTTGCTTTTTGTGTTCCGTAAACGACATAAAACTGGAAAAAACGCCATACAGGTCGGCGAGTTTCCACACCTCTGTGTCATTTCTTCGTCGGAATTGCTGAAAATGGATCATTTGTTAATGTTTTGCCACTTTTGGAATGTGATATAATAAGCATGAGCGTTCCCGCCGTATGACAGTATCAGCGGTTTGACACGCGAAAAAAGCAAAGTGAGGAACAAAAACATGATGGATTCCATCAATCGGACCGATGCTGCCAACGCATCGGAGGCAAACGAGCTCCTATTGGAGCACGCTTACCGAGTGGGCGAAGAACAAGTGATCTGCCGCTTGTACCGTATGACCCACACGCGCGTGGAGTATCAGGTAGAAATGGAAGGCTTCGGTATGACGGCTTCGTCCACGCTGGGCGGAGATCGCTCGGCGGCGCGCTCCATCTACGATGCGCTCGTGCGGCATACCGTGACGCCGTGCGCCCTTGAGGACGTGCTTGAGGATTGGAGGGAGCAGCATCCTCCCGTTGGCCTCTGGCAGTAACCGCGAACAACATGAGTAAAAAGGGGGCTTGGCCCCCTTTTTTTGGCCCGAAGTTTACCGCCATATTACAAAATGTTCACACTTGTCCAAAAAAATGTGCATATTTGGAAACTTTTTTGCAAAAAAGTCTTTACAATTTCCCCCGGCTATGCTATAATTGTAATTGTGAAAAAAGATTGAACGAAATATGTTGATATCGTTTCGTTGAAAATCAAACCACCGTCACAGAACGACCGCATTCGTGCGGTACGATACGGTATAGAAGGATTGCCCTGCAAAGGCAAGTGCAAAGGCAAGGAGGAAGCAACCGATATGATGGACACCAAGATCTTGGTCGTGGATAACGATCCGAATATGTGTGATCAGCTCAAAACATATTTTGAAGGAGAAGGGTACGAGGTTAAAACCGTTGCCGACGGGGCCGAGGGCATCAACTACTTCAAGATGTATGAGCCTGATCTGGTTCTTCTTGATGTCATGCTCCCCAAAAAGGATGGCTGGCAGGTGTGCCGCGAGATCCGCGAGATTTCGTCCAAGCCCATCATCATGATCAGCTCTAAGGGTGAGGTTTTTGATAAGGTGCTGGGGCTTGAGCTCGGCGCCGACGACTTTGTGGTTAAACCCTTTGATATCAAGGAATTGTCCGCCCGTGTCAAGGCGGTGCTGCGCCGCTACCAGGTGCAGGGAAGCCAGGCGGATGACGACGTGATCCGCTTTGACAACATTGAGATCAGTAAGCTCAAATACGAGCTCAAGCTGAAGGGGCGCTCCATTGATATTCCCCCCAAGGAGCTGGAGCTTTTGTACTTCCTCGCCTCCAACTACAACCGCGTGTTCACCCGCGACGCCCTCCTGGATAAGGTCTGGGGCTTCGACTATCTGGGCGACTCCCGCACGGTGGACGTCCACGTTAAGCGCCTGCGCGAGAAGTTGGGCGGCGTGTCCGAGAAGTGGGTGATTAAAACGGTGTGGGGCGTCGGCTATAAGTTCGAGCTGCTCAACTGATTCTACTACATAAAAACCCTGTAAATACATGATTCTTTTAAGACTCCCCGCGACCTCGGGTCAAGGGGAGTCATCACCCCCCCATTGACCTGACCCGATTGTCACCGACCCGTGCGGTGGCATTCTTTGTGTCTGCTGTCGGGGATACCCCATAGGAGGTAACCGTAACCATGAACGATTTTAACGAGGATCGCCGCGATCTGCCCCTGGAGGGCACGGCTGAGCCTACTGCTCCCACCGAGCCCGTAACTCCCACCGAGCCCGTAACTCCCACCGAGCCCGTAACTCCCACCGAGCCCGTAACTCCCGCCGAGCCCGCGACTCCCGCCGAGCCCGCGACTCCCGCCGAGCCGGCTCCCGTCTACCGCTGGAGTTATTCCGATCAACTGAACCATGAAAAAGCCAGCGGTCTGCCCATCCGCAGAATGCTGATTCTGTATTCCTCCATCGTGACGGCACTCTTGATCCTTTGCATAGGCGTGATCATTGCTGCCAATATGCGCAGTAGCGGCTTTCAGGCCCTTTTGCGTTCGGAGGGCGTTGCGGATTCCTCGTCGGATGAAGCGGTGGTGGCCGTTGAGCAGGCCAAGCACTCGGTCGTGGTCATTCAGGTCATTACCGATGAGGGCACGGGCACGGGTACGGGCATCGTCATGACCGAAAACGGATATATTGCCACCAATCACCACGTAGTTGAGGGCGGTACGCGCATCCGTGTGAAGTTCTACGATGGCACGTATGCCTACGCCGAGCTGATCGGCTCTTCCGAAATGGACGATCTTGCCGTCATCAAGGTGGAGCGCACGGGGCTTACCCCCGCCACGTTTGCCAAATCCTCGGAATGCTACGTCGGCCAAACTGTCTGGGCCATCGGAAATCCCAGCGGTATCGAGCTGGCGTGGACAACCACGAGGGGGATCGTGTCCTACAAGGACCGCGAGGTCAAAATATATAACTCCGACGGCACTCTCGCCAAGAAACTCCGCCTGATTCAAACCGATGCTAACGTCAACCCCGGAAATTCGGGCGGCCCGCTGGTGGATGAGCGCGGACACGTCATAGGCGTCGTTTCCATGAAGTTGGCCAATGATTACGAGGGTCTTGGCTTTGCCATTCCGTCGGACGGTGCGGTGGAGCTTCTGGAAGCCATTATGAAGGACGGTCACGCGAACAACG
>CAJGEA010000087.1 GCA_904502015.1 uncultured Clostridia bacterium
TGCTTCGAGAATGCTAAGTGGGCATACGTTGTAGGCGCAGCCATCGCCATCAAGAAGGGCTGCACCAAGGCTTCCGATGCCGCTGCCGCTATCGGTATCGGTCTGCAGGCCTTCTGTATCCCCGGCTCTGTTGCTGATAACCGCAAGGTTGGTCTCGGCCACGGTAACCTGGGTAAGATGCTCCTCTCCGAGGAGACCGAGTGCTTCTGCTTCCTCGCAGGTCACGAGTCCTTCGCGGCTGCAGAGGGCGCGATCAAGATCGCTCTGAATGCAAACAAGGTTCGCGTAAAGCCCCTCCGCGTTATTCTGAACGGTCTGGGCAAGGACGCTGCCTACATCATTTCCCGTATCAACGGCTTCACCTACGTCAAGACCGCGTTCGATCCCTACACCGAGACGGTTACCGTTCTCGAGGAGAAGCCCTTCTCCAACGGTCCTCGCGCTGACGTTAAGTGCTACGGCTCTGACAACGTGCCCGAGGGTGTGGCTATCATGAAGCTGGAGAACGTCGGTGTATCCATCACCGGTAACTCCACCAACCCCACCCGCTTCCAGCACCCCGTTGCCGGTACCTACAAGAAGTGGTGCCAGGAGAACGGCGTTGGCTACTTCTCGGTTGCTTCGGGCGGTGGTACCGGCCGTACTCTGCACCCCGATAACATGGCTGCAGGTCCTTCCAGCTACGGTATGACCGACACCATGGGCCGTATGCACTCCGACGCACAGTTCGCCGGCTCCTCCTCCGTTCCTGCCCACGTAGAGATGATGGGTCTCATCGGCGCAGGTAACAACCCCATGGTTGGTATGACGGTTGCTGTTGCAGTTGCCATTGAGGAAGCAAGCAAGTAAATCTATAACTGTGGGAGTCTTTTGTAAAGATTCCCACAGTTGTTTTGTGGTTAAGTTCATACAAAATGATTTTACGGGAGATACAGTATGGCAATTCTAAACAAACATAAAAAAATTATTATTGTAATCTCAATAACTTTAATTTCTGCAATAGTTTTTGCGATAATATTTGCGATTTCTTGGTCAGTTCAAAAACCGATTCGAATTAGAGAGCAAAAAATGGAAGAAATCGATGAACAACTCAAAAAGTGTAGTCAAGAAGACCGCACAAGTTTTTATGAATATATCCCTGAGGAATTAACAAATGATGCCATCTTCCTTGATTTCATTGTGGATAAAATTCAGGAAATATATGATCGTCACGAGATGCAACAGTATGGTTGGTTTTTTGTGGGTGAAATGCTTGAGGAAGGACTGGACGAACATATTATTATTGATGCCGTAATTGACGGATTCCAAAATTTAACTTCAATAGAAGAAGCTTTGGAAGTAAGAGATTGTTTTGATTATAGGGAGGAAATTTATTCCAGGATGCCTATCACCAAGCAAACACTTATGATTTCATCTTACATAGAAGAGCACGGAACACGTCCTTTAACAACGACTCCTGGTGAAGGGTACTATGCCGACAAAAAAGATAAAGTTGATCGGAATAATCATGGCCTTAGTGGGAGCCCTCTCTACGATTCTAACAGCATATCATATGAGGGAGATTTCAAAATAGCATGTTCGTATGGTGTACGTCTAAATGGTTATTATCAAGAAGAAAGCTACTCTATGACTTACTATTATTTCCGAGACGAAATGATTGATTTCCCGCCTTCTTCTGGAGATCTTGTATGGTCGGGTGAATATTTATTTTGCTTTGATAAAGATGGAACTTTGTTGCACCATGCTCATTTGAAAAATAAGTGAGAGTTTGATCCACGTAAATAGCGATAATTAACAATATAACAAACATATTTCCGCTGCCGTTGCGATCGAAGAGGCAAGCAAGTAATTTTATCGTATTTATACGGGGGAAGAGCCTTTCTTATAAGAAAGGTTCTTCCCCCGCACCCCTATCTCCAAAGAATTTCAAAAAGTGCTAATTTCGGTTCTTTTTATGAGGTGTTATGATGGGCGAACAAAAAATCAAGCAGGATCATATTCAAATCGGTACAAATATCAAACGAATACGAAAAGAGAAGAAGATTAAGCAGGTGGACATGGTGAGAGAGCTACAGCTTCGCGGTGTTGATATGACGCGAGAGTCCCTCGTAAAGATCGAACGGGGCATACAACATATTTACGCAAGCCAGCTAAAAGCCATCAAGGAAATTTTGGACACCTCCTACGAGGAGCTTATGAAATAAAGAGAGCCGCCGCACCCTACGTTGGATGCGGCGGCTCTGCGTTATGATTCGGCAAAAATATCCTCTCGTCTCTTGACAAGACGGCGCTGTGGAGGTATAATGTGGTTATGATGTACCCGACGAGAAGATCATCGTCTGAATGGAGATTATTATGAAAAAAAACAAGCTTTTACTGGCTACCGGTTTGTGCTTGACCCTTTGTACCTGCGCGATTGCCTGCACGGGTACGGATTCCCCTGAAACCTCTACCGAGGCTACCACCCCGGAGACGAATCCCGAAACCCTCCCGGAGACTACGCCCGAGACCACCGCCCCCGCTCCTATAGATAAGGGAACGCTCTCGATCCCAACGGTGTATGCGTGGGTGGACTATCCGGACGCCGATTTCTATCCCGTTTTTTCCATGCCCGAGTATGCAGAGCCCTTGACCTACACCTACGATACGGAAGGCATCTCCATTGATGCCGAAAAGAACACCGTCAAGGCGCTGAAGGCGGGTGCGTATACCGTGACGGCAAAATCCGCCGGCTTTGAGGCGACGTTCAAGGTGATTGCCGAAGCGATCGATCGTTCCGAAGTGGGTGACAACGGCAAGGTGAAATTCAGTGCCGACGAATATGCGTGGCAAGCCAATAACTATCTGATGCAGTGGAAGGTCAAGGGCGCGGATGGGCAGACCACCGTTTTCATCGGGGACTCCTTCTTTGATACCGCCTTCTGGTCCAATTTCTATAACGACTCCTACCCGGGGAAGGATGCCCTCTGCCTGGGCATCAGCTCCACCACCACCTACGACTGGGAGGAATGGATCACCGATGGCTTCCTCAGCCAAACCAAGCCGAGGAACATTGTCATGCACATGGGCACCAATAACGTCTACGATGACGGCGACAGCGTTGCGGATACCGTTTCCTCTTTGCAGAGAATGTTCACGCTGATGCATAATACCTTCCCCGATGTTCCGATTTACTGGTTCGGCATTTCCCAGCGCAGCTACGATCAGAAGAAGATCTCCGCCGTCAGGAATATCAACCGACAGATGCAGGCCTGGTGCGATGCACGGGATTATATCACCTACATTGATACTCCCGGTCTGTTGAAAAACGATATGCTGAGGGACAACGTCCATCCCAAGGTGGAGTATTACTCCATTTTTGTGGATGCCCTTGCCGAGACCGATATCGTTATTGGCGACGCTACAATGGCGGATAGATAACATATCAGCCTACAAAGGAGAAAGACCATGAAAAAAAAGATCCGTGCGCTCGCGCTGATCCTTCTGTTCGCCACCCTGCTCACCGCTGTATTTGTTACCACCTCTTGCGACAAAGCCGCCAACGCAGGCCCCGAGGGCACTTACGAGGGACATTTTGCTTTTGAATTTGAACTAAACTCAAGAAAACACGAGGTGGACCTCACGGCAAGCCTGGCACTGAACAAGGATGGCACCTACACATTCGAATCTACGCAGGCCGATGACTTCCTCCCCGGCTACGTAGAGGAAGGCACGTATACCCTGGAGGGCGATGCGATCACCCTCACCCCCACGGCATGCCAGGCTTATGCCGATGCCAAGTGGGAGATGAAGACCCTCAGCGCCGATGAGCAGACGAGCATGACCACCAAGGGTACGCTGAAGGAAGGCGTTTTCACGGCCACCATGCGCTGGAATGATTCTGTTTGGGAGCTCACGACCGATATGCAGCTCAAGCGCGTCGTTGAATCCAACGCCCCCGCCGCTTCTGCGGCACACGATGCCGCCAAGGGTATCTATGTGGGAAAGTTCGCCCTTGAATTGCAGTATGGCGGCGAAGAAGGCAGGCCTATGATCAAAGCTACTCATGATATCTCCGCCGAGCTGGTGCTGGATCAGACAGGGACGTACACATTTGCTTGCGGACATTTCAAGGAATCTCGGTCGAAGACCTACGCCGAGAAGGGAACCTACACCCTGTCGGGCGATGAGATCACCCTCGTGCCTACCGAGTGCCTGTTCATGGTTAAGGGCGGCGGCGGAGAGATGCGGACGCTCACGGCCGACGAGCAGGCAAGCATGACCACCAAGGGTACGATCAAGGATAACACCGTCACCGCCAAGATGCGCTGGCTCTATAACTACCACGACATAGCGAGCGAGATGAAGCTCGTACGCGAGGCCGCGTGAGCACGGAATAGATTGAATCAAAAGTGGTCACGCCGCTCGGGATACCGAGTGGCGTGATCTTTTTTATGGATACGCGCCCGCAAATATAAGAGAGGGGCAACGGCGAAGCCGTTGCCCCTTGGGGTTTACTTGTGGGTTTTACGCGATCAGACCAGTCGTCTCTTGCGGATAACGAACCAGTAGACGGCGAATCCGATTGCGCCGAGAACCACGATAGAACCGATCACGATACCGACGATCGCTCCCACGGAGAGCTTGCCGTCGTCCTTGTCACCGGTAACGGGCTTGGCAACGGTTGTCTCCTCCTCGGGCTCAGAGGTAGTATCCTCAGGCTCGATGGTAGTATCCTCAGGCTCGATGGTAGTATCCTCGGGCTCGACGGTGGTATCCTCGGGCTCGACGGTGGTATCCTCGGGCTCGACGGTGGTGTCCTCGGGCTCGACGGTGGTGTCCTCGGGCTCGGAGGTGGTCTCATCGGGCTCGGAGGTGGTCTCATCGGGCTCGGAGGTAGTCTCATCGGGCTCGGAGGTAGTCTCATCGGGCTCGGGGGTAGTCTCATCGGGCTCGGTGGTGGTGACCTCGGGCTCGGTGACAACGGGCAGAGCGGGAATGATCTCGGTCTTAAGCGTCGTGTGGCACGCGGTACACTCCAAGTGCTTGGAGCCGTTCACGCCGGGCTGAGCCTCAAGATCCACGATCCATGCACCCGCGGTGTGACCCGTGGCAGGGCTGACCTTGGTCTCGAAGTTGCCGCAAGCGCAACTGCGAACGCTGACACCGCCATCGGTGCAGGTGGCGGGCTTGGTTTCTCTCCAAGCGCCAAAGCTGCAGGTGTGATCGGGCTCTGTCTCGATGGGCAGAGCGGGGATGACCTCGGTTTTCAGCGTCGTATGGCATACGGTACACTCGATGTGCTTGGAACCGTTCACGCCGGGCTGAGCCTCGGTGTCTACGATCCAGCTGCCCTCGGTATGGCCCGTAGCGGGGATGGCCTTGGTTTCGCTGTTGCCGCAGGAGCAACTACGAACGCTGACACCGCCCTCGGTGCAGGTAGCGGGCTTGGCTTCGCTCCAATCGCCAAAGCTGCAAACGTGCTCGGGCTCATCGGGTGTTTCGGGCTGCGAGGTGGTGGTGTCCTCGGGTTCGGTGGTGTCCTCGGGTTCGGTGGTGTCCTCGGGGCCCACGTTGCTGCTACCGACTGCCACGTTTTCCAGCGTGAGGAAGTGGCAGAGGTGCTGTGCGTCGTTGTAAACGGTCTTACTGCGAACGGCAATGTAAACCGTTACAGAGCTGCCCGCATAGGCCGAAAGATCAGCCGCGATATCGTTAAAGATACCGTTTTCGTGATATACGGAGGTTACGTCAGCGCCGTTGTAGCCTGCGGCATGGGTGGCATGGTCGGAATTGGTGGCGCTATAAGTTCCACCGACGAATTCGTACCAGTTCTGACCGTCGATCGACCAGAAGTACTTATCCTGACCGCCGTTGACGAGAGCCCAACCCGAGATCACAAGACGTCCATCAGCGCCGATGCTGAGTCCGTTTACAGCGGCGGGTTTGGCAACCTTCGGCGATCCGTTTTCACGGTAGCCGTTCAGATCGTACTGAACGCCGTTGATCCAGTCAATGTGGCCCAGATACTTGAAGGAGGTAGAGGGGGAAGCCTGCATGGTCTCACCGGTCGAGGGCTCGACGGGGGTGTTACCCGAGCCGGAGGTGGTATCCTCAGGCTCAACGGGGGTGTTACCCGAACCTGTGGTGGTGTCCTCGGGCTGGGAGGGAGTGCCGGAGTTGCTAATGTTGCCCAGCGAGATCTCGTAGATGGGCTTGATGGTGCCGTCAGCGAACTTGGCGGCAAACGTCATGGTATGGTTGCCCGCCGACAGAGAGGACATAGGAGCCTGAATGTCGAAACGAACGGCGTTTGCACCGCCTGCGGTCTGGATGGCCGCCTTATCGTCCGCGTTGTGGAATGCTGCAATGTAGGACGCGCTGAAGTTACCCGTCGAGGGATTACCATCAAAGTAGTAGCCAAACTCGGTGATGGCGGCAGAGTAGCCGATCCAACCCTGCAGACCGATGACGGTGTTCGTGGCCTCGAAGTCATTGACCGAGGGGATTTTGCCGTGCGTAAATACGGGACCGCCACCCACCTGAGTGGTGACGTTGTCAACGGCCTGGTTTACCTCGGTAATGGTGGTCGAGGTGGAGCCGCCGGGGGTGGAGCCACCCGAGAGACTCTCGTAGCCAACCACAGCTTCAAACAGGGTCTGTGCGTAGATGCGATGCAGGAAATCGTTGGGGTGGTTGACGTTGTTACCCGAATAGTCGGCGAACAGCTGACCCTTCGTGTTGAAGATGTCCAGCGAAATGGCTGTTACGTCAACGAGCGCGGTGTTGGAGTAGTTGTTTGCAACGGATGCGAGCTGTGCCTTCTGACCGTTGTAATCAATGCTGACCGTACTGGAGGGGTTGGGGATCATGGTCGAGATGATGGCAACGGCGGCGTTCGGGAAGCTGGACTTGATGTCTGAGATGATGCCGTTTGCGTACGATGCGGTCTGCGCGGCGGTGAATGCGCCGTCGTTCATACCGAACGCGTAGGAGAAGAAGTCACAGCCGTAGGTGTTGGCGTACTGCTTGACGTATCTCTGGTAATTGGTGTTGGCATCGGCCGACGTCCAGCCGCCGACTGCGGAGTTGATGTAGGTGATGGTACCTGCGTTGCCGCCCGTTGCGGGGACGTAGGTGGCGGGCAGGGGAGTGCCGTTGGGGGATGCTACGAATACGATCTTGTAGTCGTACAGATCAGCCAGCGCCATGGTGAAGAGCATGGAGTAGCTGTAACCGTCCGTGGGGTAGGTGCCAATGCACTGGGAAGCGTTTGCTCCGTAGGTGATGGAGTCACCGTAGAAGATCATGGTGACGTCGTCGCCTCTCTTGAGCTTGTTGATGAAGTTGGCGTACTTGTCGCTGTACGTGGTCTGCTCGGTACCGCTCCAGGTGGAATTGGTCTTGTAGGTGACGCGAACCTGCCACTTGGTCATGGCGTTCTCCTCACCCCAATACTTGCCGCCTGCCAGGTTGCCAAGCGAGCCGCCGGGAGAGGATGCCCAGTCATTCCATGTAGCAGCAGGCATGCACTTAATGCCCGAACCCGAGATCATGGAGATCTTGCCGTTCGAAACCGTGAAGTGCGTACCCTCCTGATAGTAGACGATCTTTCCGGTATTGGGGTTGACGAACTTGACCTCAAGCACTTCGGCGATGGGGTAGAGCAGGGTCTTAGTGGTGGAAACGCCGTCGATGAACAGAACGGTTTCCTCCCA
>CAJGEA010000088.1 GCA_904502015.1 uncultured Clostridia bacterium
AGCAGCTCGAAGGTACCGTCCTCCTGCATCTTGTTCAGGGTGTTCAGACGGTTGATGGAGCGCTTGATGGTCTTGAAGTTGGTCAGCATACCGCCGGGCCAACGAACGTTTACGTAGTACTGACCGCAACGCTCAGCCTCTTCCTTGATGGCCTCTGCAGCCTGCTTCTTGGTACCGACGAACAGAACGGTGCCGCCCTGTGCGGAGAGGTCACGAACGAAGTTGTAAGCCTCCTCAAACTTCTTAACGGTCTTCTGCAGGTCGATGATGTAGATGCCGTTTCTCTCGGTGAAGATGTACTCCTGCATCTTGGGGTTCCAGCGGCGGGTGTGGTGGCCGAAATGCACACCGGCTTCCAGCAGCTGCTTGATGGTAATAATAGACATATCTTATGTCCTCCTTCGGTTTTTTCCACCACAGAGGCACTTGCGGACTGATCAGCGGCACGCGCCGCAGACACCGAATCCGCCACCTGCGTCTGTGTGTGTATTTTTTGTGTGCCTACCAAGCACACCTGTGTATTATAACATAGATGATTTCGTTTAGCAACAGCAAAACCAACAATTTACAATTTGTTTACAACTTGTGTTTCTTCTTACCTTGAAATTGACAGCAGCATCCCGCGAGGTCGGCATCGGTCATCTTGACGAGGATGGTATCCTCCCCAATGCACTCGATGCGACACCACGGGATACGATAGATCTCTTGCTTGCCAAAGCACAGAAGTCCGCTCTCCTTTGGCACGAGGATGGCGGTGGCACATCGGTCGTCCACGTTCAGCTCCACGGCTGACGGATACCCAAGACGGGCCCCGTCACATAGATTGATAACCTCCATGCAGGCAAGCTCGGTGGTGGTAACGGTTCTCATGGCGCATACCTTCCTTCCCTATTGAATGATACGGAAAAGTATATGCGCCGATGGCATCCTCTATCACTTGGTCTTGCGTCCCAGGCGCCCAAGCAGGTAGCGCGTGAGCAGATAGGCAGCGGGGGCAGTCATCGGCAGGATGAGTGACCACAGCCAATGCAGGCCCGCGCCAAGAGCGGCGGCTATCGCGCCTACGTAGAAGCAGACGAACACCAGCACGGTCAGGAATACGGCACTGCTCTTCTTCGGCAGACCGCTGCACAGAAACAGAACGAGCTGTGTGGCGAACAGACACAGAACGGCGAAATAGGACAAATCCGAGCCGAAACCAACGTCGGCAAGCCGACAGATTCCCGCGATCAGCCAAGGCAGAACAATAGCGGCGAGCAGAGATATCCAATCTCTGCGAAGGTCACGCAACGGGCGGCCGAGGGTGTCCGTCAGCGAGCGGGGAGAAGCCACCCGTGTGGCCAGGGGCAGGCAAACGTGGCAGATCACCGCCGCGAGATCCAGACACAGGCCCGAGAGCAGCAGTGCGGGGGCAGGCAACAGCGACAGTCCAAAGCACAGCGGCAAAAGAACCGACACGAGGCGAAGCACCTGGGACAGCAGGATGAAGCGCACCGAGCGGTACACACTGTCACGCAGGTGATCGGCGGCGAGAAGCGCGCGGCGCACGCCGCACACGCCGCCTCCACCCGCCCGACTGCGGCGTACCAGAACGTCGGCACGGCGGCGGCAAAGGTCGGTGGCGCAACGCCCCGCATCCTCACCGTCCGCATCCTCGCACTCACCCATAGGCAGGCGGACGCTGTGATCCATAAACGCCGACGCAAACAGCGCAGGCGAGCAGGTCACCGCCAGATCAGCGGCATCCAGAAGGGAGAGATCTCCGCGATCCACCGAAAGAACCGCCACGCACCGCCCCTCGTCGCGGCGGGCGCGTATGTAGTCCATAATGTAGGCCGTACCGCCGCCCTCAAAGGCGCGCACGCCCTCGTCCACCAGCTCGGCGGCGGCTCGCGCCGTTCCGTCGGCAGGCAAGGTGTAGGCAGAGGCATTCTCGGTTAGTCCGCACTCGGAGAACAGGCGAATATTCTCATCCGATGCCGTGCGCATAAAGGATACGACGGTGATGCCCGCCGCCTCCATACCGCGGATACAGCCTGCCGTTTTGGGGCAGGTCTGGGGCGCGTAGGTCAGCGTGGCCTCCAGCGTTGTCCCACTCTCCCGCTCGGTCAAAAGGAAGAATACGCGATGACCCGATCGGATTGCCGTGCGGTAAGCACGGTACAGCTCCTCACGGTCGGCATCCTCCATTTTGCGTTCGGCATGGCGGTCAGAGAAAGCAGAACACGATGCCGCTACACGGTAATCTGCGGTCAGGACGATGCGGTATCCCTCCCCCGTATGGGGAAACACGGTCACACCGCTATCGGTAACCGACAGGTAATCCACGCGAAGCAGGGTGGCGTCCACGTCGGGCTCGGCCCACACGCAAAACGCCTCTGCTACGGCAAGAGAATCACGGGGGGCGGCGTTGGCGGCCACGGCATCCGTCGCGGAAATACCGAGCGTAGGCAGTGTGGTCATACCACGGCGGTAGAGGAACAGAAGCTCGGCCACACGACGTGCCGCTCCGTCCGCCTCGGGGCGGTGGCAGTTATACGAATCCTCTCCGATGCGAAGTGACTCGGGGTAGCAGGCTCCGTCATGGAGCGCCGCCGTACCCACCAGCACGAGATCGGTCACGGTACAGAGCTTTTCCAGGTCGGGCGTGGTCTTAATGTCGGCGCTGTTATCAACGTCCCGATCGCGGGCGGCACGGGCGCGGTCGGCGGCAAACGCGTAAAGGCTCCGCGCACGGATATGCTCGGTCAGCGACAGCGCGCCGAGGCAAACGGCGGTGAGGAACAGATCCATCAGCTCGTACTCGTCACGCACGGTCAGAATGCCGACGGCAACCACGGGAATCACAAGGATGACCATAGCGAGGTTCCACGCGCTCACGTGCTTACGGTTGCGGCGGAAGGTGCGGGGCTCACACGACGGATGCGCGGGTGCAACTCGTCCGAGAAGTCCTCCAAGGTGAGTCCGATCACCCACGGCAACCACGAGTGCCCGTGCCATGCCGCAATCGACCACACCGCCCGCGAACGCCATGTTCTCGGGGGAAAGGCGGTCATCCTTGCGGCTCTCGCACAAAGCAGACGCGTCCTTACTGAGCCGAACGGCGCGGCGCTCCGACTCGCGACCCGACAGCTCACGCTCGGTAATCACCAGCCCATCCGAATCCAGCAGGCGGCAATCCGCAGGCACAATATCCCCCGCGTTCAAAAAAATGATATCGCCGCACACCAGCTCGTCCGCGCCCATGCGGAGGATGCGGCGGTTCCGCAGTACCCGCACGAGGGGCGCGTCGTAGGCTTGCATGGCAGCGTCAATTTGCTCGGCACGGTACGCCATATAGGCAGACAAGGCGCAGTGACCGAGGATCAGCACGGCACATACGATACCCAGCGCTACGCGATCAAAAAACAGCGCGATGGCACACACCGTGAGCAGAACCCACAAAACGGGCTCTCGGAACACCTGTCCCACATGATCGAAAAAACGGCGGGGCGCGGTGGCAAACAGGGGGCGCGCCGCACTGCGGGCACGGCGGCGCTCAACCTCCTTCGGCAAAAGTCCCATAGCAGGGTTGACCGAATAGGCGCTGCACACCTCCTCGGGGGACACGGCGGCAGGGTCAGGGCGGCGCTTGATACGGCGCGCGGCCCTCAAATGTACCTTCCCTGCCCCTCGGCTATGCGATTCTTCCGTGGAAGTGTCGCGGTGGGCGGTACGGGGGTCTTGTTGACTCTGTGATGGCATACGCCTCACCTCCTTTATGAGATGGAGTACACGCGATACGTTTGGTTTACATACAGGTAACCGTCAGTTTACCGTTCTTCACGTTGAGAAGTGCCTGCGTAAGGGTGTGACGGTAATCGGCAATAACCGCCTCGGCGAGCGGATCCTCCACGTGGCGCTGGATATAGCGGCGCATATTGCGCGCGCCGTATTTCGCCGAGAAGGACTCGGCGGCGATGTGCGCGGCGGCGGCATCGGTATAGCGGAAGGTCAGGGATTTCTCGGCCAGCGCCGCCGTCAGCTCGTCCAGCATGATGCGGGCGATGCGAGTGAAGTCCTCACGATCCAGCGAGCGGAAGGTAATGACCTCGTCCACGCGGTTGATGAACTCGGGGCGGAGGAAGGTCTGAAGCGCCTTCATGGTGGCGTCCTCGTCAGCACCGTCTCCGCTATCGGAAAATCCGATGGATGCGGTGGAGCGGTCAGAACCCGCGTTGGTGGTCATGACGATGACCGTGTTCTCGAAATTTACGGTCTTGCCGTGGGCGTCGGTCAGGCGGCCGTCGTCCAGGATCTGAAGCAGGATATTGAGCACGTCGGGGTGCGCCTTCTCGATCTCGTCGAACAGCACCACCGAGTAGGGCTTGCGGCGGATCTTCTCGGTGAGCTGACCCGCGTCGTCATAGCCCACGTAGCCGGGGGGGGAGCCGATCAGGCGGGACACCGACTCCTTGCTCATGAACTCCGACATGTCCAGTCGAATCAGTGTTTCAGGGGAATGGAACAGATCGTTTGCCAGCGTTTTAACCAGCTCGGTCTTACCCACGCCCGTCGGGCCTGCGAAAATGAAGGACACGGGCTTGCGCTTATAGCTCACGCCGGCGCGACTGCGCTTGACGGCGCGCGCTACGGCGTTGACGGCGCGATCCTGACCGACAATGCGCTCTTTCAGACGCGCCTCCAGTCGGTCGACCTGCTCAAACTCGTTTTCGGTAATGGTGGTGGCGGGGATGCCCGTCCAAACCTCAATAACGCTCGCCAGCTCGGCGGCGGTGAGGGTGATTTCAGCACAATCGGGCTCCAGCTCGGCAAGTCGGGCGCTGAGCTTCAGCTCCTCGGCCTTGATGCCTGCCAGCTCCTCGTAGCGCCGCTGCTCGGTCTTCTCATCCCCCGTAGCGGCTTCGGTATTTTCAAGCTGCTCGCGGCGGGCGCGGATGGTGAGCAGGCGGTCGCGGATCTCGTAGCTCTCGTTGAGAGAGGCCGAGGACAGCGACAGATGCGACGCCGCCTCGTCCAAAAGGTCGATCGCCTTATCGGGCAGGTAGCGGTCGGTGATATACCGCTCGGACATGGTGACCGCCTTGACCAGCACGCCGTCGGGGATAGTGATGTTGTGGAAGGACTCGTAGTAGTGCTTGATGCCCCCCAGCATCTCCACCGACTCGGCGATGGAGGGCTCCTCCACCGTGACGGGCTGGAAGCGGCGCTCCAGCGCGGTATCCTTTTCGATATACTTGCGGTATTCCGAGAGGGTGGTGGCACCGATGATCTGCACCTCGCCGCGGGAGAGGGCGGGCTTGAGAATGTTGGCGGCGTTGACGCTGCCCTCCGAGCCACCCGTGCCCACGATGTTATGCACCTCGTCAATGACGAGGATGATATTGCCTTCGGATTGCACCTCGCCGAGCAGGCCGAGAATACGGGACTCGAACTGGCCGCGGAACTGGGTGCCTGCTACGAGGGCGGTGAGATCCACGAGGTAGATTTCTTTATTCTTCAGCTTATACGGCACCTGCCCGTTGGCCACGCGAATGGCGAGCGCCTCGGCAATGGCGGTTTTACCGACACCGGGCTCGCCGATGAGGCAGGGGTTATTCTTTTGACGGCGGCAGAGGATCTGAATGACGCGCGAAAGCTCGCGCTCACGGCCCACGATGCGATCCAGCTTGCCGCGGCGGGCACTCTCGGTGAGGTTGCGGCAGTAGGTGGTGAGGTACTTGAGCTGCTTCCCTTCCTTGGCGTTCGCGCGTTTCTCTTGGCGGCGTCCGCCCGTGGGGCGGGATTCGGCGGGATGGTGGGCACCCTCTCCGTCCATATCCGCCATATCCTTCATCAGGTCACCCAGTACACCGCCCTCGCCGAACAGACTGGGCATATCAACAGCGGGCGCGCCGCCGTCCTCGTTGCCGTCCTGCTCCGAGGGAGCGTCGGCCATCATTTCACTCATGCTGTCCTCCATAGAGGCAAGCTGATCGGAGGTAAGCCCCATCTGGTTGGCGATACCGTCCAGCATATTATGGACGGGCAGGCCCGCCTCCTTGGCGCAACGCATACAGAGCCCCTGGCTCGTGCGCTGACCGTTTTCCATTTTCGTGATGAACACCACGGCGATCCGCTTGTGGCATCTTGCACACATGACCATAGCTCGTGTGCCTCCTTTTTTCTTGGGGGATTTGAAAATACTCACGGGTAGTATTCCCCATAGTATTCCTTATTATATCATACCATGTTTTGGGCGGATTGTCAAGTGCCGTTTTCCGATTTGGCCACTCGCCCCCAAACGGGGAAAATTTTGCCAAACCCCTTGCATTTTTGTAAAAAAGGGGGTATAATATATAAGATTTGAATATTGCACCATGAAAGGAATTTGATTATGAACGCAAAGCTCAACAAGCTCTCCGCCTTTGACGGTGTGAAGGGTCCCGTTCTGACCATCGTCATGGACGGCGTTGGTATCGCCCCCGACACCGCCGGCAACGCTGTTTCCCTCGCCTACACCCCCACCCTCGACCGTATCATGAAGGACTACCCCATGGTCACGCTGAAGGCACACGGCACCGCCGTCGGTCTGCCCTCTGACGACGACATGGGTAACTCCGAGGTGGGTCACAACGCCCTCGGCGCGGGTCAGGTATTCGCGCAGGGTGCGAAGCTGGTCACCCAGTCCATCGAGTCGGGCAAGATGTTCGCCTCCGAGACCTGGCAGACCCTCATCGGCGGCGTTAAGGCCAACGCCTCTACCCTGCACTTCCTCGGTCTGTTCTCGGACGGTAACGTCCACTCCCACATCGACCACCTCAAGGCTATGCTGACTCAGGCCAAGGCCGAGGGCGTTGCCAAGGTGCGCGTCCACATCCTCATCGACGGACGCGACGTGGGCGAGACCTCCGCTCTGGACTATATCAATCCCTTCGAGGCCTTCATGGCTGATCTGCGCGACGACAGCTTCGACATCGCCATCGCATCGGGCGGCGGCCGCATGAAGATCACCATGGACCGTTACGAGGCTGACTGGTCGATGGTGGAGCGCGGCTGGAACACCCACGTGCTGGGCAACGGCCGTCAGTTCGCCTCTGCCGCCGAGGCAGTCGAGACCTACCGCGCCGAGCTGGGCGTGATCGACCAGGATCTGCCTCCCTTCGTCATCGCTAAGGACGGCGCTCCCGTAGGCACCATCAACGACGGCGACAGCGTGATCTTCTTCAACTTCCGCGGCGACCGCGCCATCGAGATCTCCAAGACCTTTGACGCGCCCGAGGGTGCGTTCGACAAGTTCGACCGCGTGCGTGTGCCCAAGGTACTGTACGCCGGTATGCTGGAGTACGACGGCGATCTGCATATCCCCTCCCGCTACCTCGTTTCTCCTCCCGAGATCACCAATACCCTCGGCGAGTACCTCGCAGGCAGCGGAATTTCTCAGCTTGCAATCTCCGAGACCCAGAAATACGGTCACGTAACCTACTTCTGGAACGGCAACCGCTCGGGCAAGTTCTCCGAGGAGCTGGAAACCTATATTGAG
>CAJGEA010000089.1 GCA_904502015.1 uncultured Clostridia bacterium
AGCTTTACGCAAAGGTTGAATGCTCTTGCAGGAATCTTCTCAATACCGCTACCCAGCTTGACCGAGGTCAGCTCACGGCAGAACTCGAACGCTCCCTCACCGATGGATACGGCGGAGGAAAGATCGACGGACGTGAGGATGGGCGCGTAGTATCTGTACTCATATTCTCTGTCGGCATTGATCAGCGGCTCTACCATATTCTGATCAGAGAATTCATAGAGAACATCGCCCGAGAATGCCGTAGCGCCGATTGACTTGACCTTGGAGAGGTCAATGCTCTTGAGCTTGATTGCATTGAAGAACGCGCTGTCGCCGATAACGGCACCCTCACCGAGCGTGACAGTTTCCAGCTCCGCCGCGCCCATGAACGCACTGTTACCAATCTCGACATTCTTCCCGATGGCCAGATTGTGGAGAGGCGACGTATAAATATAATAGTAGACAAGCAGACCGTTGGCACCCTCGTAGGAGCCGGGGGTCTCGGTAAAGTTGGTTTCTCTGTCAAGTCTGAATGCGTCTGCCTCAATCTTGACGTTATCACCGATCTCGACCGATGCGAGCGACTTGCACTCTCGGAACGCACCCTCGCCAACCGTCATTCCGTTGGGAACGCGGAGCTCGGTCACAGCGGTGTACGCGAAGGCGTACGCTCCAATGCGGTCGATCTTACTGAGGTTAGGAACAGTCTTGATCGCGGTCTTATAGAAGGCGTAGTCGCCAATGGACTCAAGGATTCCAAGCTCGATTTTCGGCAGCTTCTCGCAGTAAGCAAAGGCATAATTGGATACCCGTGTCACGCTCGGAATGCTGACCGAGGTGATGTGGAGGTTTCCAGAGAACGCTGCCGTGCCGATTGACGTGATCTTACTGTCGGTCACGTTGAACGCGCCGCTGACACCGGGGGCAACGAGCAGGATCTCGGTCCCTGCCTTGTTGGTCAGATACTCGCCTGACTTTGCCGCCGCGAAGGTGGCGTTATTGGCGTCCACCGTGAAGGTGGTTGCGGGGGCGTTACTGAACGCGTACTCACCGATAACCGCGACGTCCTTACCCAGCGTGATCTTCTTGAGGGAGGTACACTCATTGAACGCGGCCGAGGGAATGACGGCGGCGTTGATCGTGATCTCCTCCAATGCGCTACAGGTATCGAACGCATACTGTCCGAGCTTAATGATAGGGGCCTTAATGGTCACCTGCTTCAGCGAAGTGTTGCCGCTGAAGGCATACGCGCCGACAGACTGAACGCCGGAACCAAGGGTAACACTCTCCAGCTTCTTATTGCCCGCGAACGCGCGGTCGGCAATGGCCACGGCCTTATCCAAATCCACGTCGCCGCGGAGCGCGCAACCCTCAAACGCGCCTCTGTTGATGAACTTCACGTTCTCAATACCCTCTACCTTTGTCAGAGAGGAGCATCCGTAGAACGCGCCGAAATCGATTCTCTCCAGCGTGGAAGGCAGGACGACCTTGGTCAGTGCCGTCAGGTTGGCAAAGGCGTACGAGCCAATGGTCTTGACGCCCTCGGGGATGATAACGACCTCGATGGTATCATCGCCAAGGAACCACTGCTTGGTTGCGGTGGGATCATCCTCGGAGATTTCGTCGTGCTCATCCTTGAGCACGTAATCGAAATTGGAGAAGGCGAACTGACCGATGTCGGTAATGGCAAGCGTGGTGGGGATCTCTACAGTGCCTCCGTTACCGAAATAGTGCGTCAGCGAAGGACCCGTTGTGATATACGGATCTTTGATTTCAATATTGATAGACTGCGAATAGTAGGTGCTCTTGCCGTCCATCACGACGTTGACGGTGACGGATGCATAGCCCTCCGCTATGGCCGTGATGACCCACTCACCGTTCACCTTCTCGACTTTAACGAGATTTTCGTTACCCGATTCGGCAACGACCTCGGTGATATCGGGATAGTAAGCGGCCAATCTGTATCGGAGCGTGACCGATTCCGACGGATACATGGACAGCGAATAACTGCCGCCCGTGAACTTCATCTCATCGCCCGTGCTTCCGATATCTCTTTCATCGGTGGAGAGGAAGTAGTAGGCCTTATTCGTGAGGTAACCCGTCAGGGCAAAGCTGTCGGTTACGGGTTTGTCGTACTTGACGTACCCTTCGTCACCCTCACCGAGAACCGTCAGGTTCAGCGTGACCTGCTTGTTGGTTTTCGGATCCTTGGCGATGATAACGGTCTGACCGGGGGCATCGGTTACCACCTTATTGTTAACGATGTGCGCCACCTTGGTGTTGGTGGAAACGTAGGTAAGAAGCTCGGTCCACTCGGTTCCAGGGTATGCCATAGGCGTCAGAGTGTAGACCTGATTGGGGCTGAGCGTCAGCGACTCCTCTGCAAAATAGAAGGAATCAAAATCATCGGGGAGCGCGATCTCGTACGTAGCCGTGTTGAGCGCATAGTCGTAGGTTGCCACCGTGAAGCAGTTGGCGTTGACCGCGTTCTTTTTGATATCGTCCACGTAGTCGGTCAGCTCGTAAATGACGTAGGAGGTGGAATTCTTCTCGGAATAAACGGGGGTCAGGTACTGGTCAAAGGTCTCCAGCATGAACTCGCCCGTTTTATTGCTGACGTATCCGACCTGCAGTGCCATAGCGTAGTGGTTATCGTAAACGGCAACCTTGGCAAACAGACGAGTCTTCTCGGCCGTGCGGTCGTACTCGGTGTAGAACTCGCAATCCGTAACGGCGGGAGCCTCAAAGTCGGTGGTCAGCGGGAATACGAAGGTGTTGCTTCGGTTGGTGTTAATACCGCCGTCGCCGTAATCCAGATATGCCTGAAGCTTGACCGTGTAGGTGGTATTGTTCTTGAGATTCTGCTCGTAGGCGTCAAAGCCGATCTTGACGTCAGCGGGATAGATAGAGCCGCCGTCGCCGTACGACTTACGGATATCCTTCTCAACCTTCTCAAACACGACCTCGCCCGTTGCGTCATCCGTGATGGTGACAACGATTTGAGCGCAGTTACGGAGCAAGCCCGCCCAGACGTTGCTGAGCTCGTGGATGGAGCCCTCTTGATTTGAGAGGGACACGTACTTGCGGTCAGCCGCGATCTGCGTTGTCGCAGGGTTCTGCACGAAATAGAAGGAGCCGAGGAAGCTGACGTAGTCATCCTGAACGCTTCCAATGGGGCGCGTTGCATATGCGTCGGGGAGGGTCTTATCGAGGAGGTCGATGGAATCGTCCAGCTCGTCCTTATTGGTTGCGTAGTAATCGAGGTCAAAGATGGGGGCTACCGTCCAGTCACCGTAGAAAGCGAGATAGGGGACGCTGAGGTCTACGACGCTCTCATCAGCCGCGTCGAGAACCACGAAGCCTTCGACGTACATACCGTTCTCAAAGGAGTCGTCGAGGTACTTTTTATCCTCGGCGCTGAGCGTGATGGTAACCGTGACGTTGGCGGTCGTGCCCGCGGCCACCGTGATATTCATGCCGTTCTGTGTCGCGCCGCTGAGGGAGGTAATCTCTACCTTCGCGCCGCTGAGCAGATAGCCCTGCTCGTCCACCGTGGTCTGTCCCTGATTGGTCTTGGTGTCGCTGACGCCCTCGGTCATGACGTATGCCGACACGTCGTAGGAAAGCGCATCCTTGCCAAAGTTCTTGACGGCAAACGTAAGGGTGTATACGCCCGTCTTATTCGGATCGTCGCCAAGCTCAAGCTTGGTCTTGTCCATTTCCGCGCCGTCCTTGAACGTAATAATGTACGCATTCGTTTTGGCGATGCTGTCAAGGTTAGCAAGACCTGCGCCCTGCTTTCTGACGGCGTAAGGCAGGCCGTTCGTATTGTAAACGATATCGGCCGTAGACATCATAAGCTGGTTGACGAAGGCCGTCACCTTGACGGGATCGTTGGCGATCTCGGGGAAATTCTCCACAACGTACTGGCGAATGAGTGCCGTGACGCCCGCAATGTTGGGGCAAGCCATAGAAGTTCCCGACTGGTGGTCATAGCTCTGTCCGGGAACAGCGGAATAGATCATACCGCCGTGCGCCGTGATTTCGGGCTTAATGCCGAGGTCAGGAGTGGGGCCCCAAGATGAGAAGTCGGACATGAAGGGACCCGACGTCTGCCGGCGACTGAGCTTGAGTGTACCCGTTTCATGGGCGGCCAGCATTTCGCCGTCGTCCTGTCCGATGGAGCAAACGCCCAGCGTCGCGTCACCGACGTTCATTTTGATATCACCCGACACGTTGTTGTAAACGATAATACCGATAGCGCCCTTTGACTGCGCCACGTTGGCCTTTTCCTCAAATGTGGTCGAGCCGCGACGAACGAGGGCGATCTTCCCCGTCACGTCCAGTCCGCTGTAATCGGCGGAACGCCCCGCACCGGGGATGGTGACGTACTCGATCTCCATTTCATTGACGCCATCGGGCATGATATCGTCATAGAAATTCTTTTCCTCGGTTACACGGTCGGTGGACTCGGTGAAATAGATGATGGTATTATTAAACAAAAGGTAAGGCGTCTTCTTTCCGCTGATGGAAGCGACCGACATCGCGCCCTCGTATGTAGAGGGAGAGCCGACGGTTGCGCTGTCGGGGTTGGAGGTAAGACCAAGGTTACCGTTCTTTTCCGAACCGTAGGTCGAGTTGAAGCTGTTGGATGCGGCAACGACCATGCTGATGCCCGTTGCGCGGATGCGGTCGTACACACCCGTAATCGCCTCCTTATCCATCTCACGGCTGAATCCGCAGCTGGTACCGATGGACATATTGATGACGTCAACGCCAAGGACCACGCAATCCTCCAGCGCGCTAAGGATCCAGGAGGTACGGGCGGTGGACACGACGTCCGAAAAGATCTTCATGATCGCAAGCTGGGCGTTGGGAGCAACGCCCGTGATCTCGCTGTCCTTACCCGCGATAACGCCCGCAACGTGCGTACCGTGCTCGCTGGCGGAGGGGGTCATGGGGTATACATCGGGATCATGATCCGCATAGTCGAATGCGAAGGGCACCTTTTCGTTGAGGTATACGTCGGACGCCGTGAGTCCGCTGTGGAGCTTGCTTGCCTTGGTATTGGCAACAAAGCTCTCCACGTTGGCGAACGTCATACCGAGCTTGCCCTTATCGGCGGTGAAATTATCCACCGAGAAAGCGGTGTGGTTATAGTCAAGGCCCGTATCCAGTACCGCTACAACCATGCCCGTTCCGTCATAACCGAACGAGGAGCTGTTGAAGATACCCGTTTCATACACGTTGACCTTGTTCTCAACGAGCTGTGTTTCGCAGGTCTTGTACTCGTCGCCCACGATCACCTTGGCGCGGTCGCCAACGGTCTTGCACAGAGCCTCAAAATCGCCCGCCTTGATAACCACCTCAAAGCCGCCGAAGATGGCCTTGTAATCGGCTCCGACGGAATAATCGAAATCCTGCTCGTCAAAAGAGGAAAGAAGCGCCTCTTTTTCGGCAAGAATTTTATCCGTGACGAGCTCCGCCGCGTCAGAATACGCGTACTCCGTAAAAGACAGAGAGCCGCCCCCTGCTTCGTATGCATCCAGCAGGGACGTTTCCTTCACCCGAATGATGACCGATATGTCGTCGGTATCCTTCACGGTGTCGGGGAGCTTATACATGACGGAGCTGTCAAGAAACTGACTCAAATTTTTATTGATGTCCTTGTCCGTCAGCTTGATGATCGAGTCGCTGATCGTCTCGGCCGTCTCCCCAATCAGGAAGCTCGCCGCAGAGAAGATCATGGTGAGTGCGAGAAGAATTACCGTTGCCGAGATTACCACTCGCATCCATTTGTTTCGGTTCGCCATTGTTTTGTTTACCTTTCGTTTTTTGCGTTACGTTTTTACACTGCATTTTTGCAGTGTGCCTGACACATGGTTGCGTATATCATACAGATATTTTATTATATCATATTTCGCCGAAAATCGCAAGTCTTTTTCCAAAAAACTGTCTTCTCAAAATTTATAAATTATTATTTTACACAAAAAGCCGATTTACCTATTGATTTTTTGAAAAAAATGTTGTATTCTAAATAATAGATGTTTATAGTCACTTTAATTTCTCATCTCAAAAACCAGATCAATCAAACGAAACAGGAGACCTATTTATGAAAAAAAGCATTCGTATTGCCGCAATGGCACTTGCATGGCTCATGCTCGTCACGGCACTTGGAACCGCTATGATCGGCTGTGACAAGGGATCGGACAGCGGCGAAGCCGACGGGGTAACCGACACCGCAGCTCCCGAGGACACCGAGACGGACACCGCGCCTGCTCCTTCCGATAAAACGGAGTACACCGTCAGCGTTAAAACCATCGCAGGCCGCCCCATATCCGGGCTCACTTTCCATATTTTCGATGGTGACGATCTGACCGCCTACGGCCAGACCGATGCCAACGGCATCGGAGTCGTATCACTCAAGCCATCCAATAATTACACCGTAGAGCTTTCGACCTCCTCTCTGGAGGGCTACAAGATCGAGGACAGATACGCCTTTGTCGGCGCATCCGCCAATATTGTTCTTTCCTCCTCGGTCATCGCCGATTCCGACCTCACGGGTGTTCAGTACAAGCTGGGTGACATCATCCGTGACTTCTCGGTTATGACCACGGACGGAGAGACCTTTACACTCTCCGAGGTTCTCAAAACCAAAAAGGCCGTTCTGATCAATTTCTGGTATTCCACCTGCGGCCCCTGCGTAAACGAGTTCCCCTATATGCAGTCGGCTTACGAAAAATATAAGGACGATATCGAGGTCATCGCGCTCAACAATTACAGCGGCGACAATGATAACGCCGTCAAGGAGTTCAAGGCGACCATGGGGCTTACCTTCCCTGTTGCCAAGGATTATTCCAGACTCGGCTCGGCCTTCAGCCTCGCGGGTTACCCCACGTCCATCGTGGTTGACCGCTACGGCACCATCTGTCTCATTGAGGTCGGCGGTCTGACCAGCGAAAAGCCCTTCACCGCCGTTTTTGAGCATTTTACCTCGGACAAATACGAGCAAAAGCTTTTGAGCTCCATTGAGGAGCTGACCCCCACCGAGCTGCCGAACGTGGAGGCTCCCTCCTCCGAGGAGATCGGTGCCGCGCTGAACGGCAACGGCTTCAGCGCCACCTACGCCCCTGAAACCGACTCCAAGGACGCGGAGTATTCCTGGCCCTTTATCGTGGGAACCAAGGACGGCAAGAGTTGCGTGTATACCTCCAACTCGTATAAGGACAATTCCTTTGCCACCCTTCACGCAACCGTCGAGCTCAAAGCGGGCGAGGCGCTGGCTGTGGATTGGTTTTCCGACACCGAGAAGAGCGTGGATATTCTCTACATCCTCGTGGACGGCAAGGATATTTACCAAATTTCAGGAACCAGTGAGGAATGGGTAACCTGCTACCCCTATGTGGCGGTCGAGGACGGAACTTACAAGGTTACATTTGTATACGTAAAGGACAGCTCCACGGATACGGGAGAAGACCGAATCTATTTGAGA
>CAJGEA010000090.1 GCA_904502015.1 uncultured Clostridia bacterium
GACATAGAGGAGCGTTATTCCTTGTCGGGTATAGGTATCCTGGAATTTTAGGCTGTAGGGGCGATTCATGAACTGCTTGCAGTTCGATCGCCCGCGGACGCATCGTGATGCGCCCCTACAATCGAAATTCAAACATCCCGACAAACCCCAATTTGTACGCAGATAAACATGAGTGTCTTTATGCCCATTATACACGCCCCTTTTCCCTTTGTCAAGGGATTTGGACAAAAAGTTTAGAAAACTTAAAAACGGGGTTGACAACCGTGTGGCCACGTGCTATACTGAACGCGGTTAAGCAAACTAAACAACCGACGGCGTGCCGTGTTTGCATACGCGCGGCGGGCTGATACCCTGTATGCAAGGAGGAAGATCAATGAATCAGGAGAAGAATCAAAAGGAAAACGAGCAAGCGACCCGCAAGGCGGATACCGACGACAACCGCGTGTATTCTCGCAAGGTGGGCAAGCGCAACGAGGAAGAGGTCTGCCCCGGCATCTGCCCCTACTATCAGAGGGATCGCGGTCAGGGCATGGTCTACTGCGAGTGCGCCCGCTTTCGTTTCCCCGACAAGCTGACGAGAAGGGAGATCGTGTATAGCTTTTGCGCGCACCCCGTGGGCTACAAGTCCTGCGCCATCAAGCAGGCGATGGATCATTTCTACGAAAGGAAGTACAACCAGATTGAAGGCGACGAGAGCAAGGAAGGCGTGTGACACTCGCGCCACGATTCGGGAAACCGCATCGCGGACGGCTGTGTACGAAACGATGCGGCTGTATCACGCGTGGATCGGTTACCTGCTCACCCGTCTGGGCGAGCGCACAGTGCGAGTGCAGGTAGAGGACATTCGGGGCGCGATGGATCGGTTTTGTTGCTCGGTGAGCCGCGAGGAGGATGCCTACGTGATCCGACTGGCCGATTCGGCCTCCTGCCTCGAAAAGGAGGGAATGGCGGATGACAACCCAATCGACAACAGAAACGGCGATATCGGCCAAGGCGGAGAGCACGACGGCAAGTGATCCCCGCGCCGCGCAGGATGCCCGCCGCTGCCGCCAGGTGGAGGACGCGCTCTACCGCCGTGCCAAGGGCTACAAGGTGCTGGTGAAAAAGACCTACAAGGTCAAGCGGGTGGAGTACGATCCCGACACGGGCAAAAAGGTCAGCGAGCGCGAGGAGCTGGAGGTGGGGCTGGATGAGGTCCACGTCCCCGCCGACGTGCGGGTGGTTGCCTACTACCTCAACAACCGCGATCCCGCCCGCTGGCGGGAGCATCCCAAGGAGGAGGGCGAGGAGGATGCTGTCTACGAGGGGGCGGTGGCCTATCCACCTATGGCGGAGCTGAGCGAGCCCGAGAGCGGTGAGGAGGGGCAGGAATGACCGCATCCCCCAAGCCGCGGCGGGTGGTCTGGTCGCCCCAACCGCGTCAGGCGGCGTTCATGGCGCGCCCCGAGGACGAGGCACTCTACGGCGGTGCGGCGGGGGGAGGGAAGTCGGACGCGCTGGTCATGGAGGCCCTGCGCCAGATCCATCTGCCCTGCTACAAGGGGCTGATCCTGCGCAAGACCTACCCCCAGCTCGCCGAGCTGGTGGACAAATCCCAGCGGTACTACCCGCTGGTCTGCCCGAAGGCATCCTACAACGCATCGGCGCACGTCTGGCGCTTTCCCTCGGGAGCAAAGATTTTGTTCGGCAGTCTCCAACACCCCAAGGATAAGTTCAATTACCAAGGTCAGGCCTACGATTTCATCGCGTTTGACGAGCTGACCCAGTTCACCTGGGAGGAGTACGCCTACCTCTTTTCCCGTAACCGTCCCAACGGTGCGGGCACGCGGTGCTACATCCGTGCCACCGCCAATCCGGGCGGTGTGGGGCACGGATGGGTCAAGGAGCGTTTCATTACCCCGACCGCGCCCATGAATACCGTATGGGAGGCGGTAAAGATCCGTTACCCCGACGGGCGGGAGGAGGTGCGGCACAAGTCCCGCATCTTCGTCCCCTCGTCGGTGTTCGATAACACCGCCTTGCTCGCGAACGATCCCGATTACCTCACCCGTTTGGCCTCCCTCCCTGAGGCCGAGCGCAAGGCACTTCTCTACGGCGATTGGGACAGCTTTTCGGGGCAGGTATTCACCGAGTGGCGCAACGATCCCGATCATTACGCCGATCGCATCGGTACGCACGTCATTACTCCCTTTCGCATTCCTCGCGAGTGGCGGATCTGGCGGGGCTTTGACTGGGGCTACACCCGTCCGTTTTCGGTGGGCTGGTACGCCGTGGATCACGACGGGCGGCTCTACCGCATCCGCGAGCTGTACGGCTGTCGGGCCGACGGGAACGGTCAACCTATTCCCAACACGGGTGTGTGCCGCAACGCGGACGAGATCGCGCGGGAGATTCGGCGGATTGAGTGTGAGGACCCCAATCTCATGGGGAGAACCATCCACGGCATCGCTGACCCGGCGATCTATCAAAGGAACGGCGGCGCGTCCATCGGTGAGCTGATGGAGCGGGAGGGTGTCTATTGGGACAAGGCGGACAATACCCGTCTGGCGGGCA
Source organism: uncultured Clostridia bacterium (assembly GCA_904502015.1). GTDB lineage: Bacteria > Bacillota > Clostridia > Oscillospirales > CAG-272 > CAMEON01. The sequence continues at coordinate 2,554 of CAJGEA010000090.1, forward strand.
AAGCACAGATACACAACCGCCTTGCCTTTGACGAACGGGGGATTCCCATGCTCTACGTGTTCTCCACCTGCCGTCATTTCATCCGCACCATCCCCGCGCTGGTTTACAGCCAGATGGACGTGGAGGACGTGGACACGACGGGGGAGGATCACATCTACGACGAGTGCCGCTACGTGTGCATGGAGAATCCCTGCGCCGCCCCGCGTCCGACCGTGGCGGTGAGCCGCGGCTGGGATCCGCTGGACAGTGCCGCGGCCTATGGCGGCAGGCTCGCCCCCTACGCGGGGCGAATATGACCGATTCAACCAAGAAAGGAAACCATCTAAATGGAAGATTATGCTATGACAAGTCCCCCCGCACGCAGGGTGACGGATGCCGACGTGCGTGTGGCGACCGAACTGCTCGTCCGCTACCGTGCGGGCAAGGCGCACACCGATGCCCGCATTTGCAGCGAGGCGGCGTGGTGGCAGAGCCGCCACGGCATCGGTGTGGCAGGGCAGGCCGAGGAGGGCGCGCGTCCCGTGTCGGCGTGGCTGTTCAGCAGCGTGTGCAACAAGCACGCCGATCTGTGTGATGCCCGTCCCACCTGCACCGTCCTGCCCCGCGAGCCCGAGGACGAGGCGGCGGCCAAGTGCCTCTCGGATATTCTGCCCGTGATCGCCGCACGCAGTCACTTTGAGCAGATCTACTCGGACAACGCGTGGAGCAAGCTCAAGCACGGCATGGCGGCGTACGGTGTTTTCTGGAATCCCGTGCTGGAAAACGGTATCGGAAACATCGACATTCGCCGTGTGGACGTGCTCAATCTCTACTGGGAGCCCAGCGTGAGCGATATTCAGGAGAGCCCCCACCTGTTTCTCGTGGGCATGGAGGATACCGAGGCGTTGCTCGCGCGTTATCCCGTGCTGGGCGAGCGCCGTGCCGCTCTGCGGAACGGGGACGCGCTTCTCACCCCCGAGATGGGAGGTAGTTATCTCACGCAGGGCAACGCGGGCAACGGCGACAAGACCGCCGTGGTGGACTGGTACTACAAGCGCACTCTGCCCGACGGGCGGACGGTGCTCCACTACGCCAAGTTCAGCGGCGACGTGCTGCTGTACGCCTCCGAGAATGATCCCGCCTTCTGCGAGCGTGGATGGTACGATCATGGAAAGTATCCCGTCGTGCTGGACGTTCTCTACCCCGAGGAGGGGACGGCGTCGGGCTTTGGCCTGATCGCGGTGGGGCGCAATCCGCAGGGCTATGTGGATGAGCTGGACGGACACATGCTGGAGTACGCCAACCACGCCAGCCGCGTGCGCTACTGGGCCAAGCGGTCGCTGGGTGTCAACGAGAAGGAGTTTCTCGATCCCAACCGCCGCATCATCGAGGTGGAGGGCGACATTGACGAGGAAAAGCTTCGCCAGATCACGGTGGGCCCCATGGACGGCATGCTCACCGACGTGCGCCGCATGAAGATTGACGAGCTCAAGGAAACCACGGGTAACATGGACGTGGCACAGGGCACGGTGATGGGCGGTGTAACCGCCGCCGCGGCCATCTCGGCGTTGCAGGAGGCGGGCAACAAGAGCCTGCGCGATTGCCTTTCGGGATCGTACCGAGCCTACGTGGAGCTTATGTATCAGGTGGTGGAGCTCATTCGCCAGTTCTACGGCGGCGTGCGGTGCTTCCGCGTGAGCGGGGAGCACGGCGAGTCGCGGTACGTGTACTGGTCGGGTGAGGATCTGCGCCCCACCGAGGCGGGAGCGTCCGCCGACGGATGCACCTGCTACCGCTCCCCCATGTTCGATATCGAGGTGCGCGCCGAGCGGGAAAATCCCATGGATCGCATGAGTCGCAACGAGTGGCTGCTGTCGCTGTTCCGCGCCGGCTTCTTCGATCCCGAGCACGAGGTTGCGGCGGGACGCGCCCTGGTGGGCATGGATTTCGCGGGGATCGACGCCCTGCGTGCCGCCCTCGGCGGTCAGAGTCCCACGTGATCGAAATCAAGGTGGCGGGGTGGGAGGACGGGATGGAGCTGGAGGCCTACGGTCACGCTGCATACGCCCCTCGAGGCGCGGACGTGGTTTGCGCGGGGGTGTCGGCACTGCTGTTCGGGTATCTCGCCTATCTTCGGTCGGTGACGGGCGGAGAGGGCGAGGGACGTGGTGGGGTGGATTTTTCGGAGGGCGACGGCCTTCTGCGGATCCGCACCTGCCGCATGAACCGACGCGACCGTGCGGCGTGGGAGGTGGTGTCGGCAGGCGTGCGCCTGATCGCCGACGCCTACCCCGCCTGCGTGCGGTTGACCGAGGCGTGGGGAGAGGACGATCGGAAGGACTCGCCGAAAACAGAGTCACAGAACCATAAGGAAGGAGAGGGAAGGATATGGAAGACAAGGACGTGATCAGCATCAATGCTGATCAGGAGGAGAGCATTGAAATGGGGCTCGATATGCCCGACGCGGACGGGGAAGCCGAGGCCGCGGCGACGTCTGCCGAAGCCCCCGACGGCGGGGAAGAGGAAGAAACAGGCGATCCTACGGGGGCAGAGGAGGAATCGGTAGGCACCTGCGCTACGGAGGCAGACGGTACGGCGGCGGAAGACGGAGAGGTTCCGATCGAGGCCGATACCATCCCCGACGCGCCGACGGATTGGAGCGAGCTTTGCGCCGCGTATCCCAACGTGGATCCCGCGCTGGTGGAGCAGGATGCCGCGATTGGCGCGCTTTTGCGCGGTGAGGTACGCCCTACGCCGCGCCAAGCCTACGAGATCACCCATCTGGACGCTATTGTGGAGGCGCGGGTGGCAGAGCGAGCCGCCGAGCAGGTTGCCGAGAAGCTGTCTGACGCCGTCCGCGAGAGCGAGGCGCGTCTTCTTGACCATATCCGCACCTGCGGTCAGCGGCCTGTGGAGAACGGCATGCGCGCCGCCGTTGGGGTGCGGATGCACCCTGCCGTTGGGCGGTTAACCCGCTCCGACCGAGCCGCGCTGGCAAGGCGCGCCCAGCGCGGAGAGACCATTCGACTGTGAGCACTAAGCGGTGATCGCAGTCGCCAAATTTTAAGGAGGACGAATATGAACACACAACAGTATGTCAGCGATTTCCTGCAGCATTTTGCATCGGGCACCAACATTCAGGGCACGGGCGGCGTGTCCAACAATGACAGCGGCGTCATCACCCCCTACGGAGCGGGTGAGGGTCTGTCCGCCGAGATGCAGATCTATTACAGCGACTACCTGATCGACAACGCCGAGCCCTATCTCGCGCACGATCTGTTCGCTCAGAAGCATCGGATTCCCCACGGAGCGAAGACCATTTCTTTCCGTAAGTACGATCCCCTGCCCAAGCGCATGACCCCCATCGCCGAGGGTATCACCCCCAACGGCCAGAACCTGCGCGTCAGCGTGGTAGAGGCGACCGTAGCGCAGTACGGCGGCTACGTGGAGCTGACTGACCTGCTCCTGCTGTCCGCCGTGGACAACAACCTGTGCATGGCGACCAAGCTCCTCGGCGCGCAGGCGGGCCGTACGCTGGACACCATCTCCCGTGAGGTGCTGGCGGGCGGTACCAACGTTCAATACGGTGAGAACGCCGTGTCTGCCCGTTACCTGCTCACGGGCGGCAAGACCTCGGGCAATCATTACCTGACCGTGGATTGCATCCGCCGCGCGGTGCGATTCCTCAAGAGTCAGAACGCCGAGAAGATCAACGGCTCCTACGTAGCCATCATCCACCCCGACGTATCCTACGATCTCATGAATGATCCGAACTGGAAGACCCCCAATCAGTACGCCGATCCTTCCCACATCTTTGAGGGTGAGATCGGTAAGATCGAGGGTGTGCGCTTCATCGAGTCCAGCGAGGCAAAGATCTTCCACGCGGCCGATCTGGCATCCACCGCCCGCACTCTGAGTGTCAACGGTGCTGTCAGCGGCAAGTCCGACGTGACCTTTGACGGCGCGTCTGTCAAGGCGTCCGAGCTGGTGGGCCGCTGGGTCATCATCGGCAGCCAGCGCGGCTACGTTGGCGCGAACACCACCACCTCTATGACACTGTATACCGACAGCACCAAGACGGTTCCGCTGGCTGTCACCTGCGCCGATAACACCGTGATCTACCCCGGTGAGGCGGGTGCCGAGGGCCGTGACGTCTATGCCACCCTCGTGCTGGGTGACAACGCCTACGGCACGACCGAGCTGGGTAACGGTGGGCTGGAGCATATCGTCAAGCAGTTGGGCTCTGCGGGTACGTCTGACCCCCTCAACCAGCGCGCGACCGTGGGCTGGAAGGCCAACAAGGTCACCGTCCGTCTGGTTGAGGCGTTCATGGTGCGTATCGAGAGCGCGTCCACCTTTGAGTCGGGCGAGAACTGATTGACACATATTCCCCCAAGGAGCGGACTCTGCTCCTTGGGGCGGGGAATCCGAACGTAAGAACGTAACACGAAAGGAAAGGTATCCATTATGAAACAGAATCAAACCGCAGCTCCCGTCGCCGTGACCGACGTGGAGGCGTATCTCAACGAGTTGGTTGCCGTCAAGCTCTTCCGCGACAACGACCGCTACCGCGACGACGTGTACGTGGCGGTCAACGGACATAACTGCCTTATCAAGCGCGGCGAGTGGGTCAAGATCAAGCGCAAGTTCGCGCTGGTGCTGGATCAGTCCGAGATTCAGGACATGAAGACCGCCGAGATGCTGGAGGCCGAGCAGAGCCGCTTCAAGGCGGCTGAGGAAGCGCACGCCTAAAGCGAGTATTTCGCAGAATTACGCACGATTCCCGCCGTACCAAAGGTGCGGCGGGAAGAAAGGAAATCTATGACCATTCGCAGTTGTATTGCATTTTTGGATGCGTTGCATCCCAATCAGATC
>CAJGEA010000091.1 GCA_904502015.1 uncultured Clostridia bacterium
GATTTATCGAACGGTTTATAATAACCCATGGTAGGGGCGCACTGTGTGCGCCCGCGGGCGATCACAGATCGCCCCTACGGCATAGAGGAGCGTTATTCCTTGTCGGGTATAGGTATTCTTAAATTTTAGACTGTAGGGACCGGCGTCCTCGACGGTCCAAAAAATGGCAGGGTTACAAAGGACCGTCCGGGAGGCCGGTCCCTACAATCGAAATTTCAAACATCTCGATAAATACCAATTTGAAAACCGCCCGTAGGGCATCCCATCGGGTGATATGGTTGGGTTTATGCTACCCATCCCCGAGCCAAAGCCGTGCCGCAGGCACCCGCAGGTGCCCGACAAATCCAATTTTAAAAACATTCCCTACACCCGTCCTAATAGATCAGAGAGGGCACGGTAGTGGCGTTGCTCGTCGGAAAGGATCTCTTCCATAATGGTGCGGACGGCGGGATCGGCGGTGCTCTCAGCGATGGATCGGTACTCGGATATGGCGGCGACCTCGTCCCGCATATCGGCGGCGAGGAAACGGCGCACCACGGGGAGCGCACGGCAGGAGGCATCCTCGGAAAGGTCAATGCGCGGGGTGCTCACGCGGGCGTTCGCTCCCGGCGTGCCGCCCAGCGCGCGGACGAGCATGGACAACATACGGTAATGCCGCATCTCGTCCATAGCGATGGAGGAAAACAGGCGGGACGCCTCGTTGTCAATGCCCTCCAGCAGGGTGGATTGAAACTCGTAGGTATGGATCGCCCCCATCACGTCCGACAGTGATCGGGCAATTCGGGCGGCAAGACGGGGATCGGGTGTCACCCGCGGCACCCCACCGACGTTCGGATTTTCATTCATACATAACCCTCCTTTTTTCTGTTTTGGCGTTGTACGGTTTGCGTCACTAACCAATATATGCGTCAACCGAAGTCACCGACACCGCTTGACAACCGTTGGTTTATATGATACAATATATATGATCAGCTTGGTTTTGCGGTACGCAGGTGCGCAACCAAGCAAAAAAGTCACAAGGAGGACACGCATGAAATTCACGCGCTACCTATGCCTGGCTCTGGCCATCCTGCTCCTGCTCTCCACGCTGGCAGGCTGTGCCGACAACGGCGACAAGAATCCCACCGACACCAAGCCAGTCACCGACGACGGCGCTAACGACGAGATCCAGCAGGCCCTGAACGACCTGGGCACCATTGACTGGGCAGCCAACAACGATGGCAACAAGGATTTTACCGTTCTCTACGCCGACCGCTTCAAGGATGAGGTTGTGGGCATCAACGGAACGGTTGACAAGGATGGCGGTGCCAGCCAGGTCATCAACGATGCCGTCTACGAGCGTAACACCCTGCTCGAAGAGCGCTGCAATCTCAAGTTCAACGTAATCGAGAGAGAATGGACCTCGATCATCACCACCGTTTCCAAGGAGGCCAGCACCCGCACGGGCGACTTCCAGCTCATCGACACCCTGACCTCTGACCAGGCCAGCATGGCGACCAACAAATACCTCTACGACTACCTCGCACTCGACGTGGACGTGGATCAGCCTTGGTGGGACTCGGGCACAGCCGATTTCTGCCTGAACGACGCCATCTACTTCATGAGCGGCTCCATCAACTTCGGCGATGACAACGTCACCTACGTTCTGATCTTCAACAAGGATATGCTCAAGTCCTACCCCAAGATCGAAAACCCCTACCAGACCGTCAAGGACTGGAAGTGGACGCTGGATTACTTCAATGAGATCATTCAGGGCATTTCCTACGATAACGGCGACGGTCTGTGGGACGAGAATGACACCTACGGCTTCGTCACTACCTACGAGTACGGCACCACCTTCTTCATTGGCTCCGATCTCCGCTTCGTCCTCAACGACCGCAGCAGCGACCGGCCCGAGCTCTACCTCGCGGAAAAGGGCCGCATGGATCGCGCGCTGAACGTGCTGGATCTCTCCAAGCAGATCTACCACAACAACAACGCTTCTTACATGTCGCCTCCCGGTGAGGAGGCCAAGGGTCTCAGCTGCTTCAAGAGCGGACGCGGTCTGTTCTACGGCGAGGTCGCCTCGTACCTGGCCGAACTCAATAAGGACACCGAATTTACCTACGGCGTTCTCCCCGTTCCGAAGTACGACGAGCGCCAGGAGTTCTACCGCACCTGGACTCACTCCAGCGGCTCCTCCTACAGCGTTGTTTCCGCCATTCCCGACAACCAAACCGAAACTGTCGGTGATATTCTGGAGGCCATGGCCATCCTCTCTCACCAAAAGGTAAAGCCCGCCTACTACGACAAGATGCTGACCAGCCGCAGCATCCGTGACGAGGAATCGGCCGAGATGTTGGATCTCATCTTCCAGAACCGTATCTACGACATGGCGATGTACTTTACCACGCTTGGTCTGGACACCATTTTCAAGACCAGCGTCAATGCCAACGACGACAAATTCTCCTCTTCCTATTCGGGTGCCGCCAAGACCTTCAACAACAGGGTCAAGGGCATTCTTAGAAAGCTTACCAAGTAATGCTCCACCCCCTCGGGGGACGGCACAGCCGTCCCCCGAGTTTTTTTAAAAACGAGCGATATACGTCAAATTCCCCTTGACAAATCCGCGCGTGTCGGGTATAATACGCATAGGTATGCCCTACATTTTCCAATACGAATAAATTTATTAAAGCGAGGTACCCGATATGACCAACCATTCCATCCCCCGCCCCGAATTTCCCCGCCCCCAGTTTGACCGCGGCGACGCCAACTGGCTGAACCTCAACGGCACCTGGCAGTACCAGACCGACAGAGCCTGCTCGGGCGAGCAGCGCGGCCTGCACACGGGCGGCGAATACACCGAGACCATTATCGTCCCCTTCTGCCGTGAGAGCGAGCTTTCGGGCATTGGCGACAAGGATTTCTGCGACGCCGTATGGTATCGCCGCACCGTCACCCTCCCCGAGGGCTGGGCGGGCAAGCGCACCCTGCTCCACATCGGCGCGTGCGACTTCTTGACCAAGGTTTGGGTCAATGGCACCTACATCGGCCGTCACATCGGCGGCTACGTAGCCTTCTCCTTTGACATCACCTCGGCACTCGTCGAGGGTGAGAACACCATCACCATCGGTGTCACCGACGACGTCCGCAGCGGCAATCAGGCGGGCGGTAAGCAGTCTCCCCGCTACGAGTCCTTCGGCTGCTTTTACACCCGCACCACGGGTATCTGGCAGACGGTGTGGCTGGAGAGCGTTCCCACCTCCTACGTCGCCCACACCAAGTACTACCCCGACATTGACCGTAAGAAGCTGGTCATTGAGGCAACCGTAGTCGGCGGCGAGGGCATGACCCTGACCGCCAAGGCATCCTACGAGGGCAAGGCTCAGGGCGAGGCTTCCGTTGTGGTTCACGGCGGCCGCGCACTGCTTGAGGTCGAGCTGGACGAGCTGTATCTCTGGGAGGTCGGCGCAGGCCGTCTGTACGACCTGACTCTCACCATGGGCGAGGACACCGTCAACTCCTACTTCGGTATGCGTAAGATCGAGTGCCGCGACGGCTTTATGTACCTTAACGGCAAGTGCGTGTTCCAGCGCCTTGTGCTGGATCAGGGCTTCTACCCCGACGGCATCTACACCGCCTCCACCGCCGCTGAGCTGGAGGCCGACATCGACCGCTCCCTCGCTATGGGCTTCAACGGCGCGCGTCTGCACCAGAAGGTCTTTGAGCCTCTGTTCCTCTCCATGTGCGACCGCAAGGGCTACATCGTCTGGGGCGAGCATGCCAACTGGGATCTGGACATCTCCCGCAAGGAGGCCTACACCACCTTCCTGCCCGAGTGGTGCGAGATCATGGCCCGTGACTTCAACCATCCCGCTATCGTAGGCTGGTGTCCCCTCAACGAAACTCAGCACGATCAGGATCGTATGTTCGTTCGTCTCCTGGCCGAGATCACCCGTCAGTACGACACCACCCGTATGTACATTGACGCATCGGGCTGGAGCCACGTTTCGGGTGTGTCCGACATCATCGACCTGCACCACTATGAGCAGGATCCCGAGCGCTTCCGCGCTCTGCTGGCGCCTCTCACCGAGGGCGGCACCATCAACCTCCACCACCACATCCGCGTACCCGGTTACGATTTCTTCGCGGATTGCACCTTCGTCAGTGAGTACGGCGGCATCCGCTGGGCTCCCGATGAGGATAACGGCTGGGGCTACGGCGATGCTCCCAAGACGGGCGAGGAGTTCATCGAGCGCTTCAAGGGCCTGACCGAAGCCATCCTCTTCCACCCCCACATGGGCGCACTCTGCTACACCCAGCTCACCGACGTGGAGCAGGAGGTCAACGGTCTCTACACCTACGACCGTAAGCCCAAGTTCGATCCCGCCATCTTCCGCGCCGTCCTCACCCAGAAGGCAGCCGTCGAGGATTGAGGAGCGGATATTGTGGGGTTTCACCCCACACCCCCACCAAACTTTTCTTGAAAGAAAAGTTTGGATCAAAAGAACTTTAACAAAAAATATGATAAGCCTTCCCAAAAGGCAAAATCAAGATTCCCTTCCCTTTATAGAAACCCTGCCCACTGCGCGGCTACTGTGATTGTCCGAGTTGGTCGACATGCCGACATGTCGGCGGTCGACAACTCGGCACAATGGGTATAGGTATGTATGGAGCGCAATCAACGCGGCTGCGCCGCGTGCGCGCATCATAAAGGGAAAAGGATTCATAAGGAAAAACCGTAGGTTTTCCCTTATGCGGCGCCCTTTGGTCCTTTCTCTCGCCGCGGAGAGAAAGGACATAAAAAAAACTATACATAGCAACAGGCTCTGACCCATCGGGTCAGAGCCTGCCTTTTTATCTGTAAAAATCAATCGTCGGATTCAATGCGAATATCGATCCCGTTGACCTCCGCGCCCTCGTCGGCACGGATCAGTATGTACCGCACGCCGTCGATCACCCGCGCCTCCACGAGATCGGTGCGGGCGGGGTTGACCTTGATGACCACGTCGGGAGTCTTGACCTCGAACTTGCGCGCGTCCACGATATTGCGCGGACTGACCGACGCTCCCGTGCCGAAATGGTCGTCAAACTGGCTCTCAAACTTGTCGATGCCCTCCTCGGGTACGCCGCTAAAGCCCAGCATGTCGCGGATGACGTACTTATCCACCGTCAGCGGCTCGGGGTCTTTCGAGGTCTTGTGATCCTCCATCGCCTGATTGAGCTGGGCGTGAACCGAGCGCACGACGGCCAGACTGCACGCCTCCCCCGCCGACTCGGCCAGCACCGAGCGGAAGGTGTCCTTTTGCTCGGCAGCAGGCATGGGGAGCTTGCTCGCGTGGAACACAGCGTCGGTAAACTCGGGGTGGTTATCCTCGGTACTGCGGGTATAGTACAGCGCGCCGTAGAGGTTGGTGGCGCGGTTGTCAAACGCAGGAAACATGAATCCCAGCGCAGGCGGCGAAATGGTGGAATCCGCCACCACGTTGCGGAAGCAGTTCTCGCGGACGTAATAGCTCAGTGCGGGCTTGGCCATCTTTATGGGACAAACCGCGCAGAGGATGTAGCGGAACATCTCGTTCGAGTCGTCGTCCTTGCGGCCGTCCTTGCGGTAGGTGAAAACGTCGTAGCTGTCGTAGGCGAGCAGGATCATGTAGTTCCCTTCCAGCGTAAGGTTATCCATGATCTTGTGCCAAAGGGCGCGGACGGCCTCGTCATCCTGCAGGGCCGACTCACGCAGGCGGCAGAGCAGCTTATGCTCCTCCCCCTCCATGACGTCCTGCGTGGAAAATGCGATGTCGAGGAGATTGGTGCCGACCGCACCCGACAGCACCTTTTTCAGCACGCCGAGTAGCTCGTCTGCCTCGCTCTCGGACATGAGAGCCACCGATTGATCCATCTCGGAGATGATCTCGCGGTTCTCGTTGACATAGCATCCGCGGATGCGGCTGATGCCCGACTTCTCACTGCGGTAGCGCCGGCGAAGCTCGGCAATTTCCTTATCGTTCATAGAGTAACTCCTAATGTTTAATTTATTGCAGGGGCGTTGCCCCTGCACCCCACCAAACTTTCTTGAAAGAAAGTTTGGATCAAAGAACTTCAAAAATATATATTTCGCAATGGTTTTTCAATATATTTTCTTAAGGTTCTTGAAGGGAGTTTGAGGGAAACTTCTTGAAAGAAGTTTCCCTCAACGTAATCCCTCACGCACGCTCGGTGGCGATGCGCTCGATCAGGCGACCGAGCACGGGCTCGAACTTTACGCCGTAGGTGTGGTTGGGATCGCCCACGGTGTTCTCCATGCAGGCGACGGTGTAATCGGCGGCCACGGCGGCGGCGGTGGCGGCGGGGATGCCGTTCATGAGCGCACCCACGAAGGCCGAGGCGTACACGTCACCCGTGCCGTGGCAGCTCTGGCTGAGGCGGCGGTGGCGGTAGTAGGTGACCTCGTCACCCTCCATGACTACGACACCCGTGGTTGTGGGCTCATAGCTCACACCCGTCAGCACGACGGTCTTAGCGCCGGCGGCGCGCAGGGCGCCGAGCAGGTCGCGAATGTAGCCCTCGTCGTACTCGGTGCGGTACTCCATGCCCGTAAGGTAGCAGGCCTCGGTGATATTGGGGAGCAGGATGTCGGACTCAAAGCAGAGGTTCTTCATGGCCTCCACGTAGTCCTGACCAAACAGGGGGTAGAGCTTGCCGTTATCCGCCATGGCGGGGTCAACGATGCGCAGTCCCCCGTCCTCCAGCGTGGTGCTCATGATGCGGCGGACGTAATCCACCTGGCCGACACTGCCGAGGTAGCCCGTGTAAACGGCGGCAAAGCGGATGCCCTCCTTCACCCAGTGTGCGCCGATGGCAGGCATATCCTCCACGAGATCGCGGAAGGTAAATCCCGTAAAGCCGCTGGTATGCGTGGACAGCACCGCCGAGGGCAGAATGGCGGTCTCGTGGCCGCAGGCAGACAGAATGGGCAGAGCCACGGTCAGCGAGCATTGACCCACGCAGGAAATATCTTGGATGGTTAAAAGTCTTTTGTAGGACATAAGTTTCTCCTGTCAAAGAAAAAATATATACTTCGCATTATAGTACATATCGGGCGGTTTGTCAAGAGTTAATTTGACAAAAACAGCAGTAACTATTTAATTGATGTTCAAATTTGGGCACCTGCGGCACGGCTTTGAATCGGGGATGAATATCGGGAACCTATTGTTATCCCCCGATGGATTGGTCTTTTTCAAATTTGGATTTGTCGGGGTGTTTGATATTTGTTTTATGTACTTTTCTCTCCCCGGCGAGAGAAAAGTACCAAAAGAGGCGCCGTTCAAGAGGAAACCTACGGTTTCCCTTGAAAATCCCTTCCCTTGATGGTGGGCGCACGCGGCACAGC
>CAJGEA010000092.1 GCA_904502015.1 uncultured Clostridia bacterium
CCCCACCAGAACCCTTTTTGAAAACCTCCTCACTTCGTTCGGTGCGAATTTGCCTTCAGCAAATATCGCGAAGGGTTCTGGACTCCCCAAAACCTTAAAAACATATATTTCAAAACGCTTTTTTAAATATATTTTTTGAAGGTTCTTGAGGGGGTTCGGGGGAACTTCTTGCAAGAAGTTCCCCCGGCGTTCTCCCAGATAAACCCCAATTTGCAAACCGATTTCAATAAAATGAGGTCAAGCTTCGGACTGAATACCCTTTCTCTTGTATCCTTTGCGCTTATGATTGTCGGATACATCGTTTACAGAAGAGGCTTCAGGTTCAAGAAGAGCGATATCACCGTGATGGCGGCAGGATTGATCCTCGCCTGCGTGGTATAACGAAAATCCCTCCTGCGGCGGGCTACCGTCGCAGGAGGGATCTTTGCTTATAGAATCGCGTTGAATATACGTGAGAACAGCCGCAGCTCGTAGAGAAATTTGAACACCACCGACCGCTCGTAAAGTCCGACCTTGTCGGTCAGATACATGATACCGTACAGAATCGTGGCGATAAGACAGGTGAGGAGCACGCCGTTGATCACACCAACCGCCGCACCGAGGAATCGGTCGATGCCGCGGATGATGGGGAGGTCTGCCAGCTTTCCGGTCAGATGAACCACGAGGGAAATGATCAAATATAAAAGGATGAACAAAAGGATATAGCCGATCACGGTGGCGAGGAGCTGGGAAATTTTCGTGCTGATGGCGGGGGCGTACTGCTCCACCAGCCCGTCTACACCGCCCGACGTGTCGGCGCTTGCAGTATCCGCAAATAAGCGGTAACGAACGGGAAAGTTGTCAAGAAACGCGGTGACGTTCCCCTCTGCCGAGTCGGCAAGCTCAGTCAGCTTTTCCTTAACGCTCTCGTATATGCGGGGACGAACAAAGCGGTTGTCGATCCACGCCGAGAAGGGCTTGCCAAATGTATAGGTCAGGAGGATGGTGGCCAGCAATCGACCAAAGCCCAGCACGGTTCGCAGAAAGCCCTTGCGGTATCCTATAAATACCGTTACGCCAAACACGGCGATCAGAATCAGATCAATGGCCCATGACATGAGGGGAACTCCTTTCACATCTCATATTTTTTGATAGTATACGCGGGCGAGGGAGGAATTATCCCCCGTCGAGATAAGGTCAGGGCGTTGTGAAATCCTCCGCGGACATACGGCGTGCGTAGGCAGGGAAGCAGACCAGCAGGGAGTCGCCGTCGTAGGCGAGAATGTCGGTGGCGTCCCGTCCAACCTCCGCGAACGTGGCGGTGGAACCGTTGGCCGCTATACGCCACACACTGTTCCGCGTGCGGATGAAGAGCACGTTGCCGCCGAAGGTCATGGCCGTTGCGCCCTCCAAGGGATTCACAGAGCTGTCGGCGTTAACGGTCAGGCGGTAGACCTGCTTGCCGTTTCGGTCGTACACCGTGAGAATCTGCTCGGAGAGGTGAGAGTCGCCCTGTTGCAAAATGGCGGCGCGCCCATCGGATACGGCGCAGAGGGTAGCCTCGTCATCACCAAACGAAATTTCCGCGTTGATGGTGCCGTCGGGGCGCAGGATCAAAAGTCGGTCGTCCATTACCACCGCCGCGCGGTCACTCGAAATGAAGCCGCACATGGAAGCAAAGGAGCCGCTGATCTCCACCGTCTCGGAGGTGATTCGTTTTTCAATACGCACCAAGTGAATTTTGGATAGCCAGCGTCCCTCCTCGGATGTGACTGAGGTGATGGCCAGCACGTCCCCATCCTTGTTCAAAGCCACGTCGGTGACGTAACTGCCGAGGTGGTAGTTGGCGATCTTCTCCATGCGGTCGTTGTAGAGGAGCACCTCGGACGCATAATCGCGTGAGCGGGTGACCACGGCAAAATAGCCGTTGTTGCCCACGCAGGCATCGAATATGGGGTATTCGGTGTCCTCGGAGTAGACGCGCACGAAGGAATTGTAAACTGCAAAGGAATTTTCGCCCCGCCCGAAGGTCAGGTAGAACTTGTCCGAGGAGCGGACGGCGGGGGCGGCGTAGGACACGTTCTGGGACATGGTCTGCTTGCCCGAGCCGCTGATGGCGGTCACCTCACTGCCGCCCGCCACCACCAGCCCGCCGCGAAAGAGCGCAAAGTCGGATGAGGTGGGGGAGAGGGGGTAGCTGAGATGCTCCGCCTCGGATTGAGCGGTCAGGGAGGCCGCTCCGATATCCTTGACGAGATAGTAGAGATTGGAGTAGGTAATGAGCGAGGAGTTGCTGATCACCGTGGTAACCACGAAAACGAGCAAAACCATGTATAGGATCACTCGTACGAAGGAAATGCGGTTGGCCAGCGTCTGGTAGTAGGGAATGGAGGGGGAGGAGAAATCGATCGGCTCGGCCTGTTCGATGACCTCGTCGGTCTGTTGGCTGAACCGTTCTGCAGCTCCTGCCGCCCGACCGTACAGCGATTGCCACAGACGGCGCAAACGGCGCAGGGGATGGAATTTACCTGCCATTGGGATCACCTCCGTGGTAGCCCTCGCGGGCGGGGTCATCGTAGAACACGCGGTTGAGGTACAGACCCTCGGCGGGCGCGGTGCGCCCCATACGGCGTCGGTCAAGCGATTCCAGCCGCGTGGTGATTTCGTCTGCGGGGATGGTGCCGCGTGCCACGTCGGCCAGCGTACCCGCCATGATGCGGACCATATTGTAGAGGAAGCCGTCGGCGCGTACGCGGAAGGTTACGGTATCACCTGCGCGGTCAACGGATGCGTCCATGACGTGACGGACTGTGCTGACTACCTTGGAGCCTGCCGCCATGCAGGCGGCGAAATCTCGCTTGCCGATGAAGGCGCGGGCGGCTTCCTGCATCCGTGATAGCTCCTCGTCGGATAGACGGCGCGGGATGTGCCACGCGCGTCCCTCTTCAAAGGGATCGCGCTCGGGTTTGCAGAGAAAACGGTACTCGTATTCCTTGGAGGATACCGAGTAGCGGGCGTGGAAATCCGACGGTACCCATATAGCCCCCCAGGCGGCTACGCTGTCGGGGAGGTGGATGTTGAGCGCGCGGCATACGCGGTCGGCGGGGATAGTGGTATTCAGACGGTCGGTGCCGTGGCGCGTGACCGTGGCGCAGAACATGTGCGCGTGAACGCCGCTGTCGGTGCGGCTGCATCCCGTGATGTCGCAGGGGAAACCGAACAGCGCCTCGGTGGCGCGGTTCAGCTCGCATTGTACCGATGGCCCGTTCTTCTGTGCCTGATAGCCGCAGAAATGCGAGCCGTTATAGCTGATGTAGAGCAGTAGCTTTTGCCCGTCGGTCACGTTCCTCTCCCCCTTTCGTTCCATATTTTATATAGTATACCACAAAACAAAATACAAGTCAATCAAGGATTTGTGAATTTCCGTAATTTCTGCCCATGTTGACCTATAACAATCCGCTTTTCTTCAAATTTGGATTTGTCGAGCAGGGGTTTCACCCCTGCACCCCACCAGAACCCTTTTTGCAAAAAGGGTTCTGGACTCCCAAAAACCTTAAAAACATATATTTCAAAACGCTTTTTTAAATATATTTTTGAAGGTTCTTGAGGGGGTTCGGGGGAACTTCTTGCAAGAAGTTCCCCCGGCGTTCTCCCAGATAAACCCCAATTTGACGTATGGTCGGCTTGACAAATCGGATGCCTTGTGGTATCATAGACTCGATACATCGCATCCGAGAAAGGATACCTGACTATGTCGAAAATTCATTGGAAGGGCGGCGCGCTTCTCGCGCCCACGCCCCCCGTTATGGTCACCTGCGGAGCAGGAGAAAAGGCAAATATCATCACGGTTGCGTGGACGGGACTGATCTGCACCCATCCGCCCCGCGTGTCCATCGCCATCCGTCCCACCCGCCATTCCTACGCCCTCATCCGCGAGAGCGGGGAATTCGTCATCAATCTCACCCCCGCCTCCCTCGTTCGCGTGGCGGATTATTGCGGCATCTACACGGGCGCGAAGGTGGATAAATTCTCCGCCACGGGGCTGCATAAGGAGGAGGCGCAGGCCGTGTCCTGCCCCATCATCGCCGAATGTCCCCTCGCGCTGGAGTGCAAGGTCACCGATGTGCTCCCGCAGGGCACGCACGATCTCTTTCTCGCTGACGTGGTTGCCGTCGACGTGGATGACTCCATCGTGGACGAGAACGGCAAGCTCATGCTGGACAAAGCGGGACTCGCGGCATTCGCCCACGGCGAGTATTTCGCCCTCGGTGAGAAAATCGGGAATTTTGGTTGCTCGGTCGCCAAGGGGCAGAAGGGAAAGCCTCTGACACAAACCGGCGCGGAGCAAAAGCCCAAGACCGCAAGCGACCGTCCCGTCACTCCTATAAAGAGAAAATCCGAGCAGACAAGCCTCGCAGTCAAGCCTCGAAAAGCCAAGCCTCGCAAGCCACGAGAGAAAAAATAAGAATAGATGCGAGCACCGTACTGCCTTGGCAGTACGGTGCTCGTGCTTATTCTTCATCCTCTTTTTTGACGGTAGCCAGCGGATTATGCTGCATGGCCTCCTCCATGTTGCGGTTGCTGACGTGGGTGTAGATCTGGGTGGTGTTGAGCTGCTCGTGGCCGAGAATATCCTTGAGCACGCGGATGTCCACTTGCCCCGATTGGTACATCAGGGTGGCCGCGGTGTGGCGGAGCTTGTGTACCGAGAAATGCTTGGCCTCCAGCCCCGCGCGGGTGAGGTGCTTTTGCACCATGGCCTGTACCGCCTGAATGCTCATGCGGTGCATACGGTTGCTGACGAACAGCGCGCGGTCACTCACCTTGCGGTATTTTTCGTCGGTGCGGATGGCAAGGTACGCCGAAAGTGCGCCTCGGCACGCCTCGTTGAGATAGACCATGCGCTCCTTGTTGCCCTTTCCCAGCACGCGCAGGGAGCGGAGCTCGGGGTCAATGTCCTGCAGATTGATGCCCACCAGCTCGCCTACACGCATACCGCAGTTGAGGAACAGCGTCACAATGGCGTAGTCCCGCACGCGGTTGGGGGATTCGGTGTCGCCGTCGATGGCACCGAGCAGTTGGATGGCCTCCTCCAGTGTCAGGAACTTGGGCAGAGCCTTACGGCGCTTGGGGGTGTCGATGTTGGCGGCGGGGTTGTCCTTCAGCATACCGCGCTTGTTGACGAGGAATTTATACAGCGCCTTGATGGCCGAGAGCTTGCGTGCCTTGGCGGCGGATTGGTTGTCGCGCTGGGAGTCGGTGTAGAGCAGGAAATCGTAGATCTGCTCGGTCGTCACCCCGCGGAGCTCGTCCAGCCCCATGGATTCCACCGTGATCTCGCGGAATTTGTCGTTGTCATAGAGCAGGGAAGGATCCCCCTCGGCAATCAGGTAGCGAAAAAAGGTGCGCAGGTCAATGAGGTACTGCTCCACCGTGCGTTGGGAGCAACCCTGAATGACGGTTTTGTAGCTGGCAAACTCCCGTACCAAGGGAGAAAATTCACTTAGTTCGATCTCGTGGCGCATACGTCCGCCTCCTTTTTATAAAATGTTCCAAAGCTAAATCCACTATAATTATACTAAATCCTACATTTTTTTAGTGGACAAACTGTAAACATTTTGGTTTATTATTGAATTTGTCATAATTATTTTGTATAATAAAGGGGAATAAACCACAGAGGTATCCGATATATGAAGAATTTTTTCACCCGTTATTCCTATGACAGCGTGCGCATGCTCTTGGATCAGATCGTCATTGCTATTTTTGGATTTTCTCTTGCCGTAACTTCGGTTCACGCAGAAAGCGATGCGCTTCTGTGTGCGACCAGCGTGGGGGCTATTGTCTTTTATTTGGCGCTTATCTATGGTGTGGGATGGAAGATGGGCCAGCGGGATTGCAAAAGTGTCAGGTACGGTCAAATGACCTACCGCCCTTTCACGGGTGTTTGGGTGGCTCTCCTTGCCAATTCCATCAACCTGCTTGTCGCCGTAGCCATAATGGTGGGAACGCTCACGGGTGCTGAAGCGGTGTCCAGCGTAGCGAACTTTATGGCGCTTATGGGGCAGGCTATGTATCAAGGCATCCTTTCCGTTGTTAAAATTGGAGGCCAGCTTGCGCGCGATGTGTGGTGGGTATATTTCCTCCTTCCCATTCCCGCGATCATCGTGGCCGGTTTTGCCTATACGATGGGTGCTAAAGACCGCGTGCTGACCAAAATGGCGATCCCCGATCTCCCCGCCTCCGACCGCCCCACCAAGCAGGAGAAAAAGGAGCAGAAGCGGGCAGAGAAGAACAACAGAGGCGAATAACAGTAACAGTAAGCCCCGACAGAGAACTCTGTCGGGGCTCTTCATTAGATATCAGGGGTTTACAGCCGCTTTTCTCTCAATATTCCCTCGTATAAGCCGTCAACGCAGGTCCCGACCGGAGAATATCCCAAGGCATCGTAATACCGCGCAAGGGGGACGTTGTCCACCGCCGAGTCAAGCCTGAAAAAGCACTTGCCCTGTTCTGCTGCATATGTTTCGGCATGCTTGATAAATATTCTGCCAACGCCGGACGCGCCGATTTCGGTGACGAAATGGTGCAGATAGAAGGCGGGAGGGTTGTCCGGCCAGCGGTCATCCTGATCCAGCAGGACCCCGGCACAGACGATGCGGCTCGATGCTGTGTCGTACAGAACGAACGCCTGTCCCTTTTCTTGCTTTTCTTCGTAGTAAGACAAGGGATAGACTTCATCATACCGCGTTACGTTCCACTGCTCGATGCCTTTTTCGTCCATCCATTTCATTCGTTTGAGGATCATGTCAAACATGTGCGGAATTTCTTCGGCCTTGATTTTTCGGAATACGTATGTATCGTGCATTTTGGTCACCTGTAATTTGAAGTTGTGGGGTGAGTTACGCTTTCTCCATTATAGCACAAAGATGGCGTGAAAACAATATCTCGGATGAAATTTGTCGGGGGTGCAACGGGAATCTGAACCCCGCCGAACGGCGCTATGCGCCGTGTCGGCCTCAAGTTGCATTATAGTTATTGAACTGGGAAGGTACGATGGCAACTTGAATGCGGGGAATTCATGACGGGAATCGAACCCCGCCGAGCAAACTCGGCTTGCAAGTTGCATTTTGGTTGCTGAAAAGGGACGGTTTGGTGGCAACTTGAATGCGGATGCTCGTATCGGGAATCTGAACCCCGCCGAACGGCGCTATGCGCCGTGTCGGCATCAAGTTGCATTTTGGTTGCTGAAAGGAGAAGGTAGGCTGGCAACTTGAATGCGGGGAATTCATGACGGGAATCGAACCCCGCCGAGCAA
>CAJGEA010000093.1 GCA_904502015.1 uncultured Clostridia bacterium
AATATTCCTTATCGGGTATAGATATTCTTTGGTTTAAGGGTGTAGGGGCGTTCTTTGAACGCCCGCGGGCGCACACAGTGCGCCCCTACCATGGGTTGTTATAAACCGTTCGATAAATCCAAATTTGAAAACCACTTTTGCACTCGGGGGAGATGGTCGGCGCGTGCCAACCATCCCCGAGCCAAAGCCGCACCGCAGGTGCCCGACAAATCCAAATTTGAATACCTGCCGAATCGTTACGTTTCGGCATCAAAGCCGTCAATGGAGTCCACGGGCAGGTCAAACCAAAATGTGGAGCCTTCTCCAAGGCGGCTTTCCACGCCGTAGGTGGTGCAGTGCGCCTCAAGAATCTGCTTGACGATGGAGAGTCCGAGTCCCGTACCCACCGTGGCACGACGGTGAACCTTATCTACCTTATAGTAGCGATCCCAGATGAGCGGGATCTGGTCGGGCTCAATGCCCACGCCGCTGTCGGTAACCGACACGCGGACGTGACGGCGGTCGGCCGACACGGTCTGGCTCACGCGCACCAGCTTGTCCTCCCCCGTATAGTTGATCGCGTTATTGATAAGGTTATAGACAACCTGCAGGATCATGGTGCGGTCGGCAATCACGCTCACCGATTCGTCGCAGGCGTACTCAATGCGGTAGCCGTCCTTTTGGGTGAGCTTTTCGTAGCGGGACATGGTGGTGCGAACGGTTTCGGTGAGATTGAAATGCTCGGGGGTGGGGCGGCGGGAGCCTGCCTGCAATTTAGAGAGATCCAACAGGTCGTTGACCAGCCCCGAGAGTCGCTCGGTCTCGTCGATGATGACCTGCACATTTTCGGGAGTATTCTCGCCCGGCAGATCACGCATGACCTCGCCGTAACCCACGATCATGGTCAGCGGTGTGCGCAGGTCATGGGAGATATTCGCCAGCAATTCCTTTTGCAGCGTATCGCTTTGGGACAGCTCGCGCGAGGCGTGGGTGAGGGAGTCGGAGAGCTCCATGACCTCCCGAAATCCGTCCACGCGGAAGTCGGCGTCGTACCGCCCCTCGGCCAGCCGCTTGGCGGCAACGTTCATTTTTTCAATAGGACGGCAGATATTGCGGGACAGGAGAACGGCAAGCACCAGCGCGCTGATCAGTAAGATCACGGCGATCATCCAGAACTGAGTTTTCAGTGTGGTAACCGTGGCGTTCAGCGGCATGAGCGCCGAGTTGAGCAGAACGATATAGGTCTGCCCGCCCTCGCCCTCAGTCACGCGGACGCGCAGGACGTTGACCGCGTGGCGGGAAAACTGATTTCGCAGGCTTTCCAACCGTCCGCCCACCCCATCGGAGTGTTCCCTCAGATCAGGGGGGGGAGTGAGAACGCCGTTCTGCTCCAGCCACGAGGAGTCGTTTGTGAGTTGTTTGGTATATTCCCCTCCGTGATTGACTGCCTCGTTATAGAGATAGGTAAGAAATTCATCCGACACGCCGTGATGGATGATGCAGGCCCCCGACACGTCGGTGGACGCCACCTCACGGGCGTTGGATCTGTCCAGGCGGAACACCCGCACGCAGATCACGTACTCGGCGGCATAGTCACCGACAATCTCCTGCAGTCCTTCATCCGACTGCCGTACCGCTTCGCAAACCGCGCGGTCTACGCGGTCAAGCT
Organism: uncultured Clostridia bacterium; assembly: GCA_904502015.1. GTDB lineage: Bacteria > Bacillota > Clostridia > Oscillospirales > CAG-272 > CAMEON01. Next base: position 1,649 of record CAJGEA010000093.1, read on the forward strand.
CGTTGTATTTGCTTTGGCGGTAAAAGTAATTGAGCAGACCAATCTGCATCACCCATACCACGGTGAGCACGAACAGGGTAAACAGAGCGAGATAGTAAAACAGCTTTCGCGCAAGACCGATGCGAGGTCTTGCGCGAGGGGGTTCATAGGACGATACGACCGCCTCCGCAGAGGGTTCGTCCATTACGGCGGACTTTTTCTTTGGCATGGGCCGTATCTCCCTTCAGTCAAAATCAGTTTTCCTCAAAGCGGTAACCCACTCCGCGGAGCGTCACGATGTAGCGCGCGTAGGGGCCAAGGCTCTTGCGGAGGAGCTTGATGTGGGTATCCAGCGTGCGCGCATCGCCGAAGAAATCATACCCCCACACCTCGCTGATGAGGCGCTCACGTGTCAGGGCAATGTTGCGGTTTGCCAACATATAGAAGAACAGATCGTACTCCTTGGGGGACATATCCACCCGCTCGCCCTCCACGTACACGATGCGCGCGGTCAGGTCGGCGCGCAGGCCGCCGTTATCCAGTTCCACAACCTCGTTGGTAACGCGGGGGGCAGTGGCAGAAACGGGACGGTTGACGCGCTTCATGACGGCGTCCACGCGGAGCATCAGCTCCTTGGGGGAGAAGGGCTTGACCACGTAATCGTCCACGCCCACCTCAAAGCCGTTAATGCGGTCGTATTCCTCACCGCGCGCCGACAGCATGATAATGGGAGTCCCTGCAATTTTGCGGATCTCGCGGCAGGCCGAAAAGCCGTCCAGCTCGGGCATCATGATGTCCATGATGATAAGGTCAAAGCTCTCGCGGCGGCAAAGGCAGACGGCCTCCATACCGTCCCCTGCCTCGGTAACGGTATGGCCCTCAAACTCGGCGTATTTGCGGATGATATTGCGAATGCGGCTCTCGTCGTCTACAACTAAAATGTGATACATATACGTCGGTTCCTTTCTTATTTTATGCTTTTAAGCGGCGGGCTCCGTGACGGTAGGCACGTATTCCACGAGAGACAGAGTCACGGTGACCTGCTTTTTCGTGGAGGAGCGGTAGACCACCAGCTCCACGGTGTCCCCGACTCCCTTGCCCGAAATGACGGTTTGCACCTCGGCCATCGAGGTCACTTCAATGCCGTCCACGGTCAGGACGAGGTCGCCCTTCTTTATATCGTTGACATTGGTTTCCCAAATATACACGCCCGTGTAGCGCGAGCCGAAATAGTACAGCGCCGTTTGCACGTTGGTCACGTCCACCAGGGTTGCGTCCAGCGCGGGGCGCCCCTTGACATAGCCATGGTCAATCAGCTCCAGGATCACGTCATAGGCGGTATCCACGGGAATGGCAAAGCTGAGTCCCTCGATCTCCTCGGAGGAGTACTTGGCGTTGACGATGCCCACGAGCTCTCCCGCCATGTTAAAGAGTCCACCGCCCGAGTTACCGGGGTTGATGGGGGCCGACACCTGCAGCAGTGTCATATCCACATGGTCAATGGTAATGGTACGCTCGGTGGCACTGACGATACCCTCGGTCACCGTACCGCCCAATGAGCCCAGCGGATTGCCGATGGCGATGATATCCTCACCGACCACAAGGTCAAAGCTGGCTCCCAGGGGGGCAACCGTCAAATCACGGCCTGCGGCGTCGATCCACAGAACGGCCACGTCGGTCTGCTCATCCGAGCCGATCAGGGTGGCCTCATATTTCGCACCGTCGGTGAGGCGGACAATGATGGTATCCGCGCCGTCAATGACGTGGTGATTGGTGACGATAAAGCCGTCCTCCGACACGATGACGCCGCTGCCCGCGCCCGAGGTAATATACTGCCCCACGCGCCCCGATTGCACCAGCGTTTCAGTCGAGATCTCCACGACAGTGTCCGCTACGCGGGCAACCACGGTAGGGATGGTGGTGGCATCAGCCCCCGCCGAGGTCAGAACACGGCCTGCGGCATCGGTTTCAATCTCGGCCTTGCCGTCGCCGTTGGCATCGGCTCGCTGGGGTTCTTTCTTGTCAATACTGGCATGGGACGGGGCCGTACCCTCGGCGGTTTGCGCGCCCTCCAGATCATTTTCCACGGTCTGCTCGTCGGGCGAGGTTTCGGCAGGCTCGCTCTCGTCGCCGTTGATGTATAGGCCGTCCGCGGTCTGCACCTCGCCGTCGGTGCGCTCGCCTTCCCCGCCGTCGGACGTTCCGCCGAGTCCCGTAAAACGGGCTACGGCCAGCACGCCCAGCACACAGCCGCCCATCAGCACAACGGTCAGAGCAACGGCGGCGAGTGCAATCACCCAGCCTCGTGGCGACGTGCGCCCCGATCCCGCCGAAGGATTGGGGGTATAGACCATACCGTGCCCTCCGTCGGGAGTGGTATATTCGGTTTGTGTAGAATCACCCGCTTCGTAGGACGGGCGGGATTCGTTCGGATCAAAATCGTGGTTCATGGAATACGCATCCTCCGTGGGATATGGTTTGGCCGCGGCGACCATTTGACTGCGGTGGCCGTTGGGCCACGTGCGGCCGTTTTGACACCTGCGGGAGTACCGTCCGCCTTTGCACGAAAGGGGGAAAGGGCAAAGCCGCGGCGACGATCCTCCCGCGTGTAGGTCTATTATAGCCATCCGATGTGACGGTTTTTTGACGGTAGTGGCACTTTGTCTTGAAAAATTTTAAAAATTATATCTTATCCAAATATTCCTCCAGCGTCAGCCCCGATTCATGCATGGAAGTCGCCGCCTCCACGCCCACGAAACGGTAGTGCCACGGCTCATATCCGTAACCAACGATCGCCTGCTTGCCCTGCGGATAGCGCAGGATAAAGCCGAAATAGTGGGCATTCGCGCAGAGCCACGCATAGGCGGGATTTTGGGCAAAGCTTTCGTCAAGGGACACGTAATTCGTGCTGATAAGATCCACGCAGAGCCCCGTTTGGTGCTCGCTGGTACCGGGACGTGCCGAATAAGTCAGGACATACGCCTCGGCCTCGGCATCCGACCAATCGGGGTAGTTGGATTTTTCCTTCTCAATATAGGTATAGAACAGAGATTGCTGATAGCCGTAGGAGCGGTAGCCGCTGGTCACGACGATATCGGTATATCCGCACGCCCACAGCTCGCGCACGAGAGCTTCAACCGCGAGGGCGGCGCTTTCCTCGAGCTGGATTTCCTTGCCGTACAGGGTCAGCGAGGCATCCAGCGTGCAAAGCGCCTCGGGAACGTAGGTCGCGCCGAGGGGGTGCTGCTTATTGGCAAGCAGGAGATATTTGTCGGAATTCTGCATGATGGCGTCCTCAAAGTGTTCTATGTCGATACGGTAATCGTAGTCGGGCAGGCGGCTCTCCCCGTCCCCGCACCCCGAAAGCAGGGTGAGCGCCAGACAGACGAGGGAAAGACAGAGCGCGATGTGGCGATGCAGCATGGAGTACTCCTTACGGTTTGGTTTCCACCACGATGAAAAAGGGTGAGGTGGGGGAGTTGACGATCTTGACGAGGGTGGCGCAGATGCGGTGACGGCTGATACCCGACAGGTAATCCAGGATCATCTGTCCCTCGGCATCGCCCTCGGCGTGGCCGGGGTAGACCGCGATGTTGAGAATGGCGTCCCGATCCATCAGGCTGATGGCATCGCGGATGGCGGGGAGGGTGGTTTCCCGTAGAGTGGTGATGGATTTATCCCCGCCCGGCAGCCAGCCGAGGTTAAACATCCCCGCGCGGAAGGGTACGTCCACGTACTTTTTGACGTTGGAGTGGGAGTCCAGAATGAGCTGGTAATTATCGGGGCAGCCCGTCTTGACCAAGTGCTCCTGTGTGGAGGCAAGGGCCTGCTCCTGCACGTCAAAGGCGTAGACAAAGCCCTCCTTGCCCACGGTTTTGGACAGAAATTCGGTATCGTAGCCGTTACCCATGGTGAAGTCCACGGCAACGTCTCCCTCACGCAGGTGGCGGAGGATGAAGTATTTATGTAGCTCAAGCAGATCAATCATGTGATTATTCCCCTTACTTATTGTGAATATCCGAGCGCAGGAATTTGATAGCACGCTCCACCGAGTCCTTGGAGTTGTACCAGGGCTCCTCGTCGTAGCGGTAGTCGAACTTCTTGCAGAACCAGCTGACGTCATCGGTCAGGGTGCTCATATAGTTGTTGACCACCTTGCCGCATTCGTCGGCAAAGGCGGCGAGCTTCTTCTTGCCCAGCCGCTTCTGGCCGTATTGCAAAAGATGGCGGTAGTGAGGCAGGCAGAAATAGGGCTGGGCGGCGAGCTTGGCAGGAAAGTCCTCGTCCGAGTCCCAAAGGTACACGGCGGTTTCCACCATGTGCTCAAAATGGTAGCCAATGCGCTTGCAGACGTAGCAGTCCTGCTCCAGTGCCAAGACGCGCTTGATGGGCTTGGAGCCTGCCGCGCCCAGGATACCCTCCTTGATGTCGCCCTGCAGCTCCTTGAGGTGGCTCTCCAGCGTGAGTGCCATTCCGAGGCGGTTTTTGCGGGTGAACATGAGATCGTAATGCAGGCGGCAAAAGCCCTGCTCATTGGTCTTGATACGGACGTCGGGCTCCATCATGGACGCGCCCAGAATCAGCTCCAGCTCGTTCTCCTCCAGCTTGCGGTAAATGGCGCACAGGGGACAACCGCAGGCGGGATCGGCCGCCGATGCCTCAAACGCCTCGTTGACGGGTATGGTATAAATCTGTTCCATAGAATTTTTCTCCTGAAATATTTGGGGACAGGCTATTGCAATTTTTTGCGAAATCATATATACTATATATAATATCACATTTCGGTGCGGATTGCAAGTGGAATACGGTAAATACCCAAAATTCCGCAATAACGCGCCGCCGAGGAGTATGTCATGCAGCCGTTCACCCTTGAGGAATTTTCCTCTCACCTGACCCGTTCCCTCTCGCGCCACCGTCCGCGCACCGTGACCGACGTCACCCCCAAGGGACGGCGTGTGCTGGAATTCATTCTGCCCCACCCCACCGAGCCGCGTTTTTCCATCTCCCTGCAGGCCGAAGAGATCCGAGGCTACGTGGAAAAATGCACGCTGTGGTTCGGTCAGGCCGAGATCACGGGCGCACTCCCTCCCGAGGACGCCGTAGCCGCCATAGAGGAGATTGCCACAGACCGTGTGGCTGCCATCGTGCGATACAAGAACCGCCGCGCCTACGACGACCACCGACGGGCAACCGACGCAAACAGCCAATGGGTTTACCAGTTCACAACTGACGAGGACGACGACACCGCCGCCTACGAGCGCATGATGGACAAGCTCCGCACACCGGCCGGCACATGGGAGCGCATCCGCGGTCGCACTGTAGGGGTCTTTGAGATCATCCGCTGGAGCGGCAGCGAGGTTCTGGAGCGGTAATCTCCACCACATAAGAAAGAAAGGAAGCCCCCGCCGTGCGGGAGCAACAGACGTATATGCAAGCAAACGAGCAAAAAAACCGCGTTGAGGGCGGCGTGCTGTATCTGGTGGCCACTCCCATCGGCAATCTTGCCGATCTCTCGGAGCGGGCGATCAAGGTGCTCTCCGAGGTGGATTTCATCGCCGCCGAGGACACCCGCAACTCGGGGCATCTGCTCTCCTATCTGGGCATTCACAAGCCCCTTGTCTCCTATTTTGAGCACAACAAGCG
>CAJGEA010000094.1 GCA_904502015.1 uncultured Clostridia bacterium
AACAAAAATATATTTATTCAAGTTCTTTTGATCCAAACTTTTCTCGAAAGAAAAGTTTGGTGGGGTGTGGGGCAAAGCCCCACATACTTCCCTACCAAGAGGTAACATAACTATGTCTGAAATTAAATTTATCATAGATAAGAGCCCTCGAATTGACAAGATGATCTCTGCCATGTTTGCGGACATGCCCGAGATCGAGGCAGACCGTGCCGAGCTGATCACCGAGAGCTACAAGCAGACCGAGCATCTGCCCATCATCAAGCGTCGTTCGGCGGCCTTCCGTCACATTCTGGAGAACATTCCGATCGTGATTCGTCCCATGGAGCTGATCGTAGGCTCGTCCTCCATCAAGCCTCGCGGATGCCAGACCTTCCCCGAATTCTCCTTCGAGTGGCTTCCTCCCGAGTACGAGACTCTCGCCACCCGCGACGCCGACCCCTTCTACATTTCGGCTGACACCATCCGCCGTCTGGATGCCGTTCACACCTACTGGAAGGGCAAGACGGTCAGCGACTACGCCACCTCCAACATGGATCCCGAGGTTCTGGACGTATTCATGAACCACGGCATCTTCACGGTTGGTAACTACTTCTACAACGGCGTTGGCCACGTCAACGTCAACTACGAGAAGGTACTGAAAATCGGCTACGAGGGCATCATTGAGGAGGCTCAGACCGCACTGGCCAAGCTCCGTCGCGGTCAGGGTGACTACGAGTCCCGCCGCAACTTCCTGGAGGCCGTGATCGAGAGCTGTGAGGCAGTCATTACCTATGCCCGCCGCTACTCCGACCTGGCTCTGCGCGAGGCGGCCGATTGCACCGATTCGGAGCGCAAGGCCGAGCTGCTCGCCATTGCCGAGGCGTGTGACCACGTCCCCGCCAAGCCCGCGCGCAACTTCCACGAGGCTTGCCAGTCCTTCTGGTTCATTCAACAGCTCATGCAGATGGAGTCCTCGGGACATTCCATCTCTCCCGGTCGCTTCGACCAGTATATGTACCCCTACTTCAAGGCAGATCTCGATGCCGGTATCGTCACCTACGAGTCGGCTCAGGAGCTGCTGGACTGCATTTGGGTCAAGCTCAACGACCTCAACAAGGTGCGTGATGCCGCCTCTGCCGAGGGCTTTGCGGGCTACGGTCTGTTCCAGAACCTCATCGTAGGCGGTCAGGACGAGCACGGCCGCGATGCCACCAACGATCTCTCCTACATGTGTATGGAGGCTCAGCTCCACGTGCGCCTGCCCCAGCCCTCGCTGTCCATCCGCGTTTGGAACTGCACCCCCCACGCTCTGCTCATCAAGGCGGCCTCGGTCACCCGTGAGGGTCTGGGCGTACCCGCCTTCTACAACGACGAGGTCATTATCCCCTCCATGATGTCCCGCGGCTACACCCTTGAGGACGCGCGCGGCTACTGCATCATCGGTTGCGTAGAGCCCCAAGCCTGCGCCAAGACCGACGGCTGGCACGATGCGGCGTTCTTCAACATGCTCCGTCCTCTCGAGCTGGTATTCTCCTCGGGCATGGACAAGGGCGTTCAGATCGGCCCCAAGACCATGGACGTGCTGGATATGACTCGCTTTGAGGAATTCTACGACGCGTTTAAGGCCCAGGAAGAGGCCATGATCGAGCTGATGGTTCAGGCCGACAACGCCGTTGACACGGCGCATGCCGCCCGTTGCCCCCTGCCCTTCGAGTCTTGCATGATCGACGATTGCATCGCCCGCGGCAAGAGCGTTCAGGAGGGTGGCGCACACTACAACTTCACCGGCCCTCAGGGCTTCGGTATCGCCAACGTAGCCGACGCGCTGGCCGCCATGCGCAAGCTGGTGTTTGAGGACGGCGTGGTTTCCATGGCCGAGATGAAGCAGGCGCTGGCCGACAACTTCGGCAAGGGCGCTACCCCCAAGAAGGCTACCGAGCTGACCACTATGGCGGTCAAGATGCTGGATGCCGAGGGTAAGGACGTCAACGCCGACATGATCAAGTCCATCTACACGGGCTTTGTCACCGCCGCCCACATCTCGGACGCGCAGAAGAAGCGCTACGACGAGATTCTTGCCATGATCGCTGACGTACCCAAGTACGGCAACGATATCGAGGACGTGGATATGTTTGCCCGCGAGATCGGTCAGACCTACACCAAGCCTCTGCTCCAGTACACCAACCCCCGTGGCGGTATCTTCCACGCGGGTCTGTACCCCGTATCGGCGAACGTGCCGCTGGGCTACGATGCCGGCGCGACCCCCGATGGCCGTCTGGCCAACACCCCCATCGCCGACGGCGTTGGCCCCATGTCGGGCCGTGACGTCAGCGGCCCCACCGCGACCGCGAACTCGGTCTCCCGCCTTGACCTGGGCGATGCCTCCAACGGCACCCTGCTCAACCAGAAGTTCCATCCCTCGGCTCTGACCGGTGACATGGGACTTGAGAAGTTCGTCGCCTACCTGCGCGGCTTCTTCGATCGCAAGGGTATGCACGTGCAGTACAATGTGGTCTCCCGCGAGACCCTGCTGGACGCGCAGGCTCATCCCGAAAACTATAAGACGCTGGTCGTCCGCGTAGCGGGCTACTCCGCGCTCTTCACCACCCTCTCCCGCTCCCTGCAGGACGATATCATCAACCGCACCGAGCAATCGGGGCTGTAAGGAAGCGAACTTGTGGGGCGTTGCCCCACACCCCACCAAAAACCTTTTTGAAAAAAGGTTTTTGGATTTCCCAAAACTTTTATAAAACAAATCATCCTTTCCCCGACTCAATCATTCTTTTTGAAGGTTTTGAGGATTCCAAAGGAACTTTTTCAAAAGTTCCTTTGGCGGGGTATGGGGCAGAGCCCCATAGAAAGGTTCCCCAATGGAAAACATCTACGACCGCACAGGTCGGATTTTTGATATTCAACGGTTCTCGATTCACGACGGGCCGGGGATACGCACCATTGTATTTTTCAAGGGGTGCTATCTGCGGTGCCGCTGGTGTTGCAACCCCGAATCGCAGGAGTACAAGATCCAGGAGCTGACCATGAACGGCACCGCCAAGACGGTGGGGCGGGATATTACCGTCCGCGAGCTCATGGACGAGCTGGAAAAGGATCGCATGTACTACGCGCGCTCGGGCGGCGGCATTACGCTGTCGGGTGGCGAGGCCATGGCACAGCCCGATTTTGCCGAGGCACTGCTCCGCGCGTGCCACGCGGCCGGCTTTAACACCGCCATTGAAACCACGGCTTGCGTGAGCCGCGACATCGTCGCGCGCCTGATTCCTCACATTGACCACGTGATGATGGACATCAAGCACATGGACTCCGCCAAGCACGAGGCCTTCACGGGTCAGCCCAACGGACAGATCCTGGAGAACGCGCGCTGGATCGCCGAGAATGCCAAGCATTTTGTCGTTCGCGTTCCCGTAGTCCCTACCTTCAACGACACGGTGGAGGAGATCACGGCCATCGCACGGTTTGCCGAGTCGCTCCCTAACGTACATGAATTGCATCTTCTGCCCTACCACCGTTTGGGGCAGGACAAATACACGGGACTGGGCCGCGAATACACCCTCTCCCACATCACGCCCCCCACGAAGGAGCACATGGAGGAGCTGCTTGCCGCCGCCGAGCACGCATCGGGCGGCATTCCCACCAAGCTCCGCGTGCAGATCGGCGGCTAACGCCCCCCTCTGCGCCACAACGAAACCAAGGAGGTCATCTCCATGAACGATTTTGAAATGAAGGATAAAATGAGGATCGTACAGGAACTCGTTCCCGGTCGGCAGATCACCCTTTTGCACGTGATCGCCAACCCCGATCCCATTCTCTACCAGAAGCTGGGTCTCGATCCCAAACTGGACTACTCCCACGCCGCCATCGGCGTTCTGACGGTGTCCCCCGCCGAGACCGCGGTCATCACCGCCGACATCGCCATGAAGTCGGCTAACGTGGACCTCGGGTTCGTGGATCGCTTCTCGGGCACGCTCATCATTACGGGCCGCGTCTCCGAGGTCGATTCCGCCTTCACCGCCATCGGTGACTATTTCCGCGATTCCCTCCACTTCACCGTCTGCGAAAAAACGAGAACATAAAGTACGGATTTTCAAGGGGCGCTGCCCCTTGATCCCGCCAAACTTTCTTGAAAGAAAGTTTGGATCAAAGAACTTTAAAAAATATATTTGTTAAAGTTTTTTGGATTCTTAAACCTTTTTTTCAAAAAAGGTTTAAGTGGGGTGTGGGGCAACGCCCCACAAAAGCCGCTCCATAAAAACCTATGAAAAAACTGATACTAATGGGGCGCGTAGCGGCGGGCAAGACGACGCTGACGCAGGCGCTCAAGGGTGAGCAGATCCACTACTGCAAGACCCAATACATCAACTACACCGACACCATCATTGACACCCCCGGCGAGTACACCGAGGTGGCGCGGCTGGGAGCGGCGCTGGCGCTGTACGCCTACGAGGCGGACATTGTCGGGCTGGTCATCAGTGCAAACGAGCCATTTTGTGTGTTCCCACCCAACTGCACCTGCCTCGTCAACCGCGAGGTTGTCGGTATCGTCACGGGCGTGGACAAGCCCGACGGCAATCCCGAGCAGGCAACCCGCTGGCTGAAGCTCTGCGGCTGCGAGAAGATCTTCTACGTCAGCTCCTACACCGGCGAGGGCCTCTCGGACATCATCGACTACCTGAATCAACCGTAAGAATGCGGGTTCTCAAGGGGCGTTGCCCCTTGAACCCCACCAGAGGAACTTTTTGAAAACCTCCTCGCGCCGTTTGCGGCGGCGCGAGGGGCGAATTTGCCTACGGCAAATATCGCGAAGTTTCTCTGGACTCTTCAAAAACTTTATTGAAAAATATTTTTATAAGGTTTTTTGAAATCCAAAAACTTTTTTCAAAAAAGTTTTTGGTGGGGCACGGGGCAAAGCCCCGCAAGTACGCTCCCCATACTAAGGAGGCTACATGAGTCAGACCAAGGTTATTTGTTTTGCGAACAACAAGGGCGGCAGCGGCAAGTCCACGACCTGCTGCAACGTGGGTTACAGCATGGTCACCGAGGGCAAGCGCGTTTTGCTCATTGACGGCGACATGCAGATGAATCTCACGCTGTCGTTTTTTGACGACGAAACCTCACTTGCGTTTGCGAAAGACGGGCAAAATCTGTATACCGCCATCCGCAAGCAAAAAGATCTCACCGCCTTCGTACAGCACACCGAGTACGAGGGGCTGGACATTATTCCCTCCTCGACACTGATGAGCGGCATTGAGTACGATCTGTTCACCATGTGGCAACGCGAGTACGTGCTGAAGAACGGGCTCAAGGCCATCCGCGAGTCGGGTGTGTACGACTATATTCTGATTGACTCGCCCCCCACGCTGGGTTGCTGGGTCATGAACATCATGTGCGCCTCGGACTACCTCGTGATCCCCGTTGAGGCATCCCCGTGGGGTCTGTTCGGCATCGCCAATATGTTTGAGTTCTACGAGCAGGTTCAGCGCATTGCGCCCGACCTCAGCCTCCTCGGCATTGCGGTAACCAAGGCGAACGAGCGCAAAAACTACTTCAAGCAGACTATGGAAACCCTCGGATCGCTGGAGAACGTGCGCCTGTTTGACACCTACATCCGCACCGACAGCACCATCGAGTGGTCGCAGGACAACAGCAAGCCCGTTATGGCTTACAAAAAGAGCAGCCGCGCTGCTCAAGAATATTTGGCACTGGCCAAGGAGGTAATGGAATATGCCCATCGGTAAAGACAGCATCAAAAAGCGCGTAGCAAAGGTGGATACCACCGCAGAGGTCGCCGCTGAAGCAACCCCCGTAGCTGAGAAGGCACCTGCCAAGAAAGCAGCGGCCACCAAGAAGTGCGCATCCTCTTCCACCGCGAAGAAGCCCGCCGCAAAGAAGGCTCCCGCCAAGAAGCCTGCCGCTCCCGCTGCAACCGAGACGCCCGTTTCCAACGGGATTCCCGTCGCATCCGAGCCCGCAACCGCCGTTCTCTCCAACGTCGCGCCCGAGACGGTTGCCGCCGTGATCGGTCACAAGGAGGGCACTCCCTCGGATCACGTGTCCATCGGCGACAAGATGCCCAACTACCTGCTGTAATAAAAATCGACAGCGCGGAGCTTTCCAAGTTCCGCGCTTTTTTAAGAGAGCAGGGGTTGTGCTCCTTACCTTCACCAAATGAACTTCGCGATGTAAACCTTAAAGAAAAAGTTCTTTGGAATCTCAACACTTTCGTGAAAATTCTAATCATTGGTTTTCAAAGTTTTGGGGATTCTTAAGGGACTTTTTCAAAAGTCCCTTAAGCGGGGACAAGGGGCAGAGCCCCTTGTGGGGTGCAGGGGCAAAGCCCCTGCATGAATCCGCATCTTCAAACAAGGAGATTTTCGTATGACACACGTTGATATTTACACCGACGGCGCTTGCCGCGGAAACCCCGGCGCGGGGGGATGGGGCGCCGTCCTCGTCTGCCGCGGCGTGGAAAAAGAGCTGTCGGGCGGCGAGCCCATGACCACCAACAACCGCATGGAGCTGACCGCCGCCATTGAGGCTCTGCGCGCCCTCAGCCGCCCCTGTGAGATCACCCTGACCTCTGACTCCAAGTACCTCGTGGACGGCATCACCAAGGGTTGGGCCGAGTCCTGGAAGGCCCGTGGCTGGGTGAAATCCGACAAGTCCCCTGCCCTCAACCCCGACCTCTGGGATACTCTCTTGACCGAGCTTGCCCGCCATGAGGTCACCTTCGTGTGGGTCAAGGGCCACGCAGGCCACCCCTACAACGAGCGGTGCGATGCGCTCGCCACCGCCTACGCCGACAGCTTCAAGGCATAGGGTACGATATTATTGCGGGGCTTTGCCCCACACCCCACAAGGGAGCTTTCTTGAAAGAAAGCTCCCTTGACCCTCAAAGAACTTTATAAAAAATCCTATAAAAGCCAGACGCCCCTGCCGCTATGCGGCAGGGGCGTTTTCGTGGAGAAATTACATCTCAGCGAAGTACTTGATGGTGCGGCACCACAAGAGAAATTACATCTCGGCGAAGTACTTGATGGTGCGGACCATCTGGCTGGTGTAGGAGTTCTCGTTGTCGTACCAAGAAACGACCTGAACCTGGTAGGTATCGTCGTCGATCTTAGCAACCATGGTCTGGGTTGCATCGAACAGAGAACCGTAGGTGATACCGATAACGTCGGAGGAAACGATCTGATCCTCGTTGTAGCCGTAGGAAGCGGAAGCGGCAGCCTTCATAGCGGCGTTGATGCCGTCCTTGGTAACGTCCTTGCCC
>CAJGEA010000095.1 GCA_904502015.1 uncultured Clostridia bacterium
ATAAACAGCAAAGGAGATATATTCGTGATAGATAAGGATGATTAGAGATTAAGAGGTCAAGAAGATTATTTATCAGGCAAAACATTATATTTTCGCAAATGGAGAGCACCCAAGAAAGAATGGGATCACGATCATTGCGAATTTTGTTGGGAGAAATTTTCCGATTATCCCGACACACTACATGAGGGATATACGACAGAAGATAATTACTATTGGATATGTCCTACTTGTTACAATGATTTCAAAGAAATGTTCAAATGGAAAGAAAATGATCGTCAATAATAGCTAACCCCGACAGACTTTAATCTGTCGGGGTATCTATTTGTTTTCTGCTTGGCAATTTTTCATCCGTAGGGGCGTTCTTTGAACGCCCGCGGGCGAACACAGTTCGCCCCTACCGTGGGTTAGGTGATTTTTCCGCTAAGAACATCACCCTTTGCACGGGCGCTCCCTTTTTGGTATTTTCAAAAAATAATTACTTTTCCTTATAGAACAGGTCAATGGCCTGCTCCTTGAGGGCTAACACATCGGGATAAAACTCTACGTATTCTCCCAAGCGGTGTTCACCCTTAATGGACAGCATACCGGTATACTCGTAGGAATTCACCTTTTCATACAAGGATTGAAGCAGCGTCACCGAGCAGTTGGAAATCAAATGATCCGACATTTTGGTCGCGGCTTCTGCCACAAACTGCGGATTGCTCTTCTGCACGTCTTGCGCCTTGGCATAAAGTGCCTCCAGATACTGACGCTGGCGTTCCATACGGCGATTATTCGTGCTGTCATCCATACCCTTTCGGGAGCGGACGTAGTTGAGTGCTTGCTCACCCGTCAAGGTCATGGTCTGCCCCTGAATCATAGTGGCGTCCACGTTCGAAAAATCGTCCAGAATCTCCAGCTCAACGCCGCCCACGAAATCATTGAGCACCGACACCGAATCCATCGTAACGGACAGGTAGTGGTCAATTCTTGCGTTATGCAGCAAGGAGGATACGGCATCCGCCGTATTGCGGCAGCTCACCAGCTTGCCGTTTCCATAGGTGTGGGACAGGGCAAGCTGCGCGGTTTTGGTGCCAACCTTCTCACCCGCCACGCCGAGCACGTTCATCTCCACCATGGTGTCACGGTTGACGTGCAGCGCCGTGCAGGTCTTATTGGCGTTATCCAGGATGAACAGGATCAGAAAATCCGCCGCCTGGTTGTTGTTATAGGAATCTTGGGTAATATCGTCAGAGGTTTTATCGAGACCCATAACGAGTATGGTTTCAATGTCGGGATTGAGTACGTACTGCTTGCCGTTGTGTACCAAATCGGCACCCCACCCGTCGGGTGTATCGTCAGGGAAAAGGGAGTGTCGATTCTCCCAGACACCCAGTAGCGCCAGCAGAACGGCGGCGACCACCGCGAGTGTCAGGGTAATGGCTATGGCTCTCTTTCTTCTCTCACTCACGACCAAACCTCATTATGCGTTAGCGGTATCCTTCTTCTTCTTGAGCAGGAAGAATACAAGGAATGCAATACCCCCGGCTACGGCTACGGCAGCCGCCACGATGGCAATAATGGCACCCACGGGCAGGCCGTCAGAACCGGGAACAGAGGGGTTGGTATTGACGACAACGGCGAAGGGAGAGAGGGTATCCACCGTGAAGGTCAGTTTCTCGCCGTCCTCCACCTTGGCATCCTCAACCAGTACCCACTGGCCATTCTCGTAGTGGAGGAATGCCACGAAATTCTTGAGAGTCTCGGCATTCAGAGAGACGGTGAATGCGCCGTGACCGCTGTGGTCGCCTTCCTCATGGTAGGAGATATCGAATAGATCACTGACAGCGAGGTCAGTGCCGACAACGCCGAGCTCCTTGGCCAGATTAGCCAGCTCAGAGTTAACGGTGGTCAGGTCGGTGGCGTTCAAGATAGTGTCAAAGGCAGCGGCCAGCTTCTGCTGTGCTTCCTCCGAAAGCTGAGCGCGATCGGCATAGGAGGTAATGTGCAGAGTCGCCTCGCACTCCTCGTTCTCGTTCTCAAAGGAGTCGAGCGTAGGTGCCTGGTTTGCAGAGGGGCTCTCGTAGAAACCGCCGTTGTCAGCGAAGGTAACGGTAGCGAATGCCACGATCACCATAAGGGTCATGAGTAATGCAAAAATCTTTTTCATGGTGTGCGTCCTTTCTTTGTTGTGGATTGTTTATATATGAATAATGCTAACAAATGATTGTGCGGAGGTCATGCGTGTCAGGGGGATGCGATACCGAGAAGCTCCGCTTCGCATTCGGTCATGTACGCAAAGTAACCCGCCCCAACCTTGCGGTTGATGCGCTCTGCGGCCTCTGCCATGCGCGGCGGACGAATCTTCAGATCGTGGCAATCCGAGCCAACAAAATGAACGTAGCGGTTTTTCAGCAGGCGAACCGCCCGCCTTGCCGTGCGAAAATCGGCGAAAAAGCTCGCGTTGACCTGCATCAGGATTCCGCTTTGCACAAGGCGTTTCCAGGTTTCCTTGGATTGAAGGTTCCAGAATCGCTCGATATGCGCAAGCACAAGAGTCACACGCCCCGAGCAGGCGATATCCACCAGCTCCTTGACCGTGTACTCCGTCCATTTGGTCATGGACATTTCAAGAAGGAGCAGGCGGCTGTCACCAATACATAGGCTTTGCAGGTTTTCCATGTGGCAAATGCCGGGGTAGTACTTGACCTCTGCACCAAGCAGTATATGCGGCAGCCCTTCTTCGGATGCCTGCATCAAGGTATCGTAGGCCGTCCTGCGGCGGGTGAGAAACTCGTCCACCGATTCAGCATCAGCGTAAAAGTGGGGCGTAGCAACCACCGTATCCACCCCCTGTTCGGACAGCATCCGCAAGAGTGACAGGCTTTCCTCCACACTTGCGCTTCCGTCGTCCACCGAGGGCAGAATATGACTATGCAAATCAATCATATCCCGTCACCGTCAGTCTTTGTTGGACGTACCGCTTTTGCCCTTCCGCTGTGCCTCCTCGGCCTTCTGATGATCCTGAACGGTCTGTTGTGCATGCTCACCATAGTAACCGTAGTAGCCGTAATGACTTCCGCGGCCGTAGTAGCCGTAGCGATCCGAATAGCGGGAATACTTGTAGTACTTCTTATAGCGTCTGTACTTGCTGTACGGGCCCTTGCCGTTTTTGGACTCGTTCATAACGCAACCCAGCACGTTTACGTTAGAGAGCTTGAGCTGACGGATACAGGTTTCAAGCTCCTTTTTCTCGGTATAGTCTTCGCGGATGACCAGAACCAGGCCTGTGATGAAGCCCGAGATGGCCAGTGCGTCCGACACGATGTTAACGGGGGGCAGGTCAACGACAATGTAATCAAAGTGTTGCGCCAGCCGCTCGAGAAGCTCCTTCATTCTTTGGGATCCGATCAGCTCGGAGGGGTTCGGGGGAATGTCACCCGATGGCATAATGTACCAGTTATCCAGCACGCCGGTCTTAAACGTCTCAATCAGACTCTCGTCGTACTTCATGAGCATATTGGTAACACCGGGGGTATTGCTCATACCCATCTTACGCGCTACGCTGGGCAGACGAAGGTCGCCGTCGATCAGCAACACCTTCTTGCCATCCTCGGCCAGCACGTACGCCAGGTTCACCGCCGTGGTACTCTTTCCCTCGCCTCTCATGGAGCCCGTTACACCTATGATAGGGCAACGCACGCCGCTGGGCAGGGTGAACGCCAAATTGGTACGGAGAAGCTTATACTGCTCCGCCGCGGTGAATTCCAGATTCTTATGGAGCGTCTTTTTACTTTCGACAGCCGAAAACGGCGCCCCGCCGTGGGACTTTTTCTTATTCGTGTCCTTCATGCCTGACCGCCTTTCTTGCCCTTGTCGCTCTTATCGGCATTGTCGGCGGCATGGGCGTTGTTACCGTACGTACCGTAATTGCTGTAGGCACCGTATTTGCGGTAGTAGTAGCCGTACCGTTTGTATCCGTAGCCGTACCGCTTGCTGCCCGTACCCACGAGATCGGGTATCTTGGCCAGCACGGGGTAATCGTAGGTATTGAGCACATATTCCTCATCGTGAATGGTGCCGTCCATCATGGCAATCACGGTGAGAACCGCCACCGAGAGCAGCACGCCCAGCATGAGTCCGATCGCCGTATACTTGGTGATACTGGGGGAAATTTTCTGGTAGTTCGCCACCGCGCGGTCCACGACCTCCATAGAGCTTCCCTCAATGATCTCGGAAATACGCACGGGCAGAACCTCGGCGATGCAGTTGGCGATCGCCGCTGCTTCTTCAGGGTTGTCGGATACCACCGTCACGCGCATGATCTCGGTTTCGTTCACAGCCGACGCCGTGATCATATCGTGCAGCTCCTTGTATTCGTATTCATAGCCGTGCTTTCTTTTCATCTCGTCGTTCACCATATCCAGCGTGGTACGGTTCTTCAGAATGACGCTGTAGGTTTTGACAAGGCTCTGCGCCGCCAGAATCTCAGACGAGCTGATGCTGAAATTGGTATTTCCCAGCGAGAAGGAGCTGTTGTTGACGTACAGCATCACGCTGGAGGAATACTTGGGAGTAAGTACGAAGGCCGCATAGGAAAAACCGGCGCCTGCGGCAATAATACCCGCCAGCACAATAATCCACGCTCTGATCCACAGCGCCTTGAGCACGTGTACGATATCGATCACGTGGTAATCACGGGAACCGTTGGCGGTATTGGTACCGGATCTGTTCTCATTATCCATATCCAATCGCTCCTCATTTTTATGATTCGCACCGTCCGCCGCATGTAGCGCACAGACAGAAACGGAATGTTATCTTGGCTCCTTCACACGGACGAAGGAGGTATGTGAGCGGAACCTGCGAAATCCGAAATTGCATCTTCGCACATTGACCCACTTTATTCCGTTTTATTATATCATGCTTCGCCTCAAATTGCAATGGTTTTTGGCAAAAAAATGTCGAGAACATTCCATGTTTTTTTGTGCAACCCGCTTGCATTCGCAATGAATTTACATTCTATACATAAAATATCAACTTCGCGTTAAAAACAAGTCAGGGCGTGACCGAGGTCACGCCCTGACGGAAATTCATTGATATACGTCCGATAGGCAAGCGTTACCCGCCGAACTCAACCGAGCGAATGCGACGGATACGCTCGTGCTCGGTTTCGCTGTAAGTCACGCTTACGGTATCGCCCTCTCGCAGGAGAATGAGGGTTTCATCGTCCGAGAGCAGGCCCTTATACACACAGCCGTCGTCACCCATGGCGTACACGACGGTTTCGCCGTTCACGGTAGCCAGCCGCACCTCGGCGACGGTCACGGTTGCCGAGAGCAGATCCTCGTCGGGCGTTTCATCCTCCTCCACAAGACCGCCGCGTACCAGCAGCTCGCGGTACGCCCGCTTCGCATCGGTCTGGGTATCACCCGTTGCCACGATGCTGTAGTTCTCGGCGTTGACCAGCGCGTAGAGCTTTACGAGGCCGTTGCTGTCCTTGAGCACCATGATATAGGTTGCCTGGCCGTCCACGTTGATGAGCGAGGGGAAGGATGCCTGATATCCCTTTTCCTGCACCTCGCCCTCGGCGGCGCCCATAGCGGAATACTCCTCGGCACCCACTACGGGGTAGTACTTGTACTCACCCGTGCGGGCATTGGTAATAATGAAGCCGATGTTGGACTCGTCCGAGGTCAAGGATGTCACGCCGGTGTAGTACCACACGTCGTCACCGCGCACGATATAGCCGTAGCCGTCGGTGGTCTCGCGGCAGTTCTTATTGCCGATAACCGAGTTCCAGAAGCCGCCCGACAGCGTGCCGTACCAGTCGTACTTCTCGCACGCCAGAGAGCCGTCGTATACGTTATCGATCCACGCGGGGGTCTCGCTGACGGGGTAGATCTCGGAGCTGCCGTCACAGGGATTGAAAATGATGACCTCGCTGACGTCCATCGCACCGAACAGACCCACGCGGGGTTTCATACACGACACGATGAACCACGGGTCGCCGTTCTCGTCGATCTCGAAATTGACGGTGGAGAAAATCTTGGTGGGATAGGAGAAGCGGAGCTTACGCATCAGATCCTCTCCGAAAAAGGCGCTGTCCACGTAGTACAGGGGCTTGTCGAACTTAACGTACTCCGCCTTGCTGTTAACGGGATCGACCATAACGTAGCCGGGGACACCCTTCTCGCAGTTGTTGAGGTAGCGGAAAAAGTCCACGTACTCCAGATTGGCGACCTTCTGGGGCGTACCCTTATAGTTGATCTGGTTATAGTCGGTGCTGAGGTTGTACTGGGATACCACATCGGACAGAGCACCCAGCGCGCGGTTACCGATGATGAGCGCCGATTCGGTATCCATCAGCGAGATGTTGGTAACGGTATCCACCTCAGGCATATCCTCGCTGAACACCGCCTCCTGCACCGAGATGACCTCGGAGTAGCGGCGGGCGTTAAAGAAGGTGGAGGACACGATGCCGCCGATCACCAGCACGGCAACGGGCACGGCGGCGGCAATGATGAGCGCCTTGCTGAGCTTAAAGGGCTTTTGATGCTTGTTACCGTTGGCAGGCGCGACCATGGACACGCCCAACGGCACACCGTAGAATGCCACCACGAACAGAAGGAAGGTCCAGAATCCGGGGCTGAACACGTTCAGAGGAGGCAGGACGATATAGTACGCCAGGGCGGTGAGGAGCGTGCCGATCACGATCGACAGTACGATTCGGGTAGGTTTTTTCATGTTACAGTTCCCTCCGGTTCTTTTTCTTGACCAATTTTTCAGGGTCTTTGACGTAGCTGCGCACCACGCTGCCGCAATCACGGCAGATGACGTAGTACAGGTTTGCACCAAGCCACGCGCTCTCCTTTGAGGTCAGCGTAGCGTATCCGCCTTGATACGCCTCTACGAATTCTGTGCCGCCGCAAAATTGGCAGGCGTTGGCGTGGACTTCTTTCACGAAATCACTTCCTTTCACTTATCTTGATGCCATTATATCACAACTTTTACACGTTGTCAAGTGATTGGATGAAAATTTCTTCAGAATCTTTAAAAAGTTATCGATCAATACGTCCGAGCTCCTACAAATTTGGATGTAACTATTCAGCCACTCGTCAAATTGGGGTTTATAGGGGTGTTTCTCTTAATGGGTCATCCTGAGCGCCGCCGCGAAGCGGCAAGTCGAAGGATCTCCTTCCCTCAATGAGATTCTTCGACTTCGGGCTTCGCCCTCCGCTCAGAATGACCCGTTAAGGG
>CAJGEA010000096.1 GCA_904502015.1 uncultured Clostridia bacterium
CCTTAAACCAAAGAATATCTATACCCGATAAGGAATATTGCTGTTTTACCTGTAGGGGCGCCCCTGTGTGGGCGCCCATGGGAGGCCACATAGGGCCTCCCCTACAGCGGCTAAATAAACACCCCGACAAACCCCAATTTAGCGTATGCGTGAATCATTACGATAAGAAACTCCCCCAAGTCGCAAAAATCCTATTGACAGAACGGGGGAAATTTGGTATAATAATTATGTATAATTCACCGTACTGTGCCCGTTTGCGGCGCGGTGCGGGGAACTACATATTTGCAGGAGGAAAAAATATGGCTATCAATTGGAAACGCCTTTTGGCGGGTATTTTGACGAGCGCTACGCTGGTCGGTGCTATGCTGACGCTGGGCTCGTGCGGAAACGATACCGACGGCAACGAAGGAGAGACGAAGGGCGAAAAGGAAACCATTAGCTCGGATTCGGCGTACGGTAGTCTGGAGAAGACCAAATACAACAAGGATTTCGTCATCTACAAGCGCGACGAGAGCGACAAGTGCGACTTTGAGGTCGAAAAGATCACGGGCGACGTGCTTGACGACGCGCTCTTTGACCGCAACACCATCGTGGCCGAGGATTACGGCATCACGTTCGTTTACTACGAGAACAGCTACGATAAGATCAACGAGGATTTGAAGCTGCAGGTGGACGGCGGCCTGTATGATTACGATCTGTACGTGGGACACAAGTCTTCCATGAAGAACCTGGCCCAGAACAACTACCTGTACGATCTGGCCTCCATCACCGACCTGGATCTGACCGCCTCCTGGTGGGATGCGCTCTGCCGCGAGAACATGACGGTGGACGGCAAGACCTACCTCATGACGGGCGATATCTTCCCCTCCTCGATGGTTATCACGTCCTGCCTCACCTTCAACAAGAAGATGTTTAAGGACTGGAATCTGACCGAGCCCTTTGCCCTGGTGGATGAGGGCAAGTGGACCGCTGCCGAGTTCACCGCGCTCCTGACCGACGCAACCAGAGACAAGAACGGTGACGGTAAGGTCAAGCCCGAGGACGATATCTACGGCATGACCACCTGGATGATGGACGTTCCCTACAGCCTGTTCTACGGCATGGGCGGTATGTTCTCCACCATCAACGAGGACGAGCAGCCCGAGTTGAGCTACGACGACGTCGATATCGTGGATCGCTATGAGGCCATTTACGACATGATCGTAACCAAGCAGTCCTATTTCATCACCGTTGAGTCGGATTATTCCAAGAACTACGAGGTGTTCTCCGACGGCCGCGCGCTGTTCTGCGACATGACGCTGGGCAAGATCTCGGACTTCCTTCTGGACATGACCGATCCCTACGGCATCGTTCCCATGCCCAAATTTGACGCCAACCAGAAGAACTACCTTTCCTTCGTGAACGGCGCGACTCCTCTGGTCATGATCGCCAAGAACTGCAAGGACCCCGACTTCGTCGGTACCATTCTGGACGCGATGGGCGCCTACAATAAGGACAAGGTAACCCCCACCATCTTCGAGAACGTAACCAAGCTCAAGGCGGCGCAGGATCCCGATTCGGCACGCATGGTGGATAAGGTTCTGGAGCACCGCGTGTATGACTTCGCATATTTCGCCGATCTTTCGGTTGCCGATATCGTTCGCGTGCAGCTCATTGCAGGACAGCCGAACATTTCCTCCAAGATCCGTTCCGAGGGTGCATCCTCCAAGCTCCAGCTGCGGCGTCTGATGTCCGACTGGAACAAGGCTGACTGATTTCGGTCACATAGAATCAGGCGGGAGACCGTCCCCGCGGACGTCTCCCGCCCATGTCATACGAAAGGAAGCCCCCGACGGGCGGGGGCGGTGACGAGCCATGAAACACATGTGTTGGATTAAGCGAATCGGCATTACCGCGCTGGCTGCGTTGATGCTTCTCTCGGCTGTTTCTTGTGATGACGGCAACGGCCTGCCCGCGGATACCCAAGCGGTGACCGAGACAGAAACCGCACCCGAGACCCAACCGGAGACCGAATCGGAAACAGAAACGGAAACAGAAACGGAAACAGAAACGGAAACAGAAACCGAAACCGAAACCGAAACCGAGACCGAAACCGAGACCGAAACCGAGACCGAAACCGAAACCGAGACCGAAACCGAATCTGAGGCTGTGTCCAATGCGGCTCCCGAAGAGCCCCCCGAACCGGAATCCCTGCCCGAATCCCAGCCCGAATCCGACGCAGGGCTCAGTGAGGAATCCGGAACCGAGACCGACGGGGAAACCGTGTCGAATCCCCTCGATCAGACCGAAACCGAGCCTGAACCGGAGACCGAGACCGGGAGCTTCCCCGAGGAGTCCGGCCTCGCGTATGAGGACTTGAATAAGACCCGATTCAACCGCGATTTTATCATTTACGCGCGGGAGGATACGGCG
The DNA here is from genome assembly GCA_904502015.1 of uncultured Clostridia bacterium. Lineage (GTDB taxonomy): Bacteria > Bacillota > Clostridia > Oscillospirales > CAG-272 > CAMEON01. The sequence goes on from CAJGEA010000096.1 coordinate 2,413, forward strand.
GCGGATTTCAAGGTGGACGCAAATGCGACGGGCTCGTTCCTCGATCCCCTCGTTTATGAGCGCAACGTCACCGTGGGTGAGGATTTCGGCATCCGCTTCGTGTACGCCGCGGGGAGTGCCGCGCAGGTGGAAAAAACAGTCTTGAGCCAGATTGCCGCCGGCCTCAACGAGTACGATCTGTACGTGGGCGGTAAAACATCGCTCACCGAAAGCGCTGCGCGCGGGCATCTGTACGATCTCGCCGCCATTGATACGCTGGACGTGACCGCCCCCTGGTGGGATGCCTCCTGCCGTGAGAATCTGTCGGTGAAAGGCAACACCTACCTTCTGTCGGGCGATATCTTCCCCTCCTCCATGATGGCGACCTCCTGCCTGATCTTCAACAAGCAGATGCTTGCCGAGAAGGGGATGACCGAGCCCTACGCGCTGGTGGACAGCGGGGACTGGACGATGGCCGAGCTGCTGGCCATGACCACCGACGTGACCATGGACAAGAACGGCAACGGCAAGCTCTCGCCCGATGAGTATGATGTGTTTGGCTTGACGGCTTGGGCGGATGATGCGGCGTACAGCCTTTTCTACGGTATGGGGACTGCGTTTTCCGCGATGGACGACGGCCGACCCGTACTGACCGAGGCGGATGACGATCTCAAGGCCCGTTACAGCCTTCTCTACGAGCTGGTCGTGACGAATAAATCCTACTGGGCTCGGAATGAGTCGGAGTCGAGCAGCCATTTGGCGTTTGTCAACGGCTGCGCGCTGTTCTGCGATACAACGCTGGGAAAGACCTATGAGTACGCAGGGCGCATGGCGGAGTTCCCCTACGGCATCCTGCCCATGCCCAAATTCAGCTCGGATCAGGCGGGCTACCGCTCCTTTGTGACCGATGACGTCTCCTTCGTGATGCTTCCCGCGTACTGCGAGGCGCCCGAATTCTCGGGTACTATCCTTGACGCGATGGGCGCGTACAACAGGGAGCGCGTGACGCCCGTTATCAGCTTCCGATTGCCCTGTGACGCCCGATCGGCGGACATGATCAACACCGTTCTGGAAACCCGCATATATGATTTCGCGTATTTCGCGGAACTTCAGCTGGCCAACGTGGTAAAAATCGGTCTGTCGAACGGGCAGGAAACGATCGATTCGAGGATCCTTTCCATGCGCAGAAACTCCCAGACCATCCTCACGCGCCTGCTGAAAAATTGGCCCGTGTGGGAGTGATGGCGGTGTATCCGCTAAACATGAAACGTGAAACGTGAAACGTGAATCGTGAATCGTTAAATACAGCCAAACAAAATAAAAAAGGAGAAATCCATGAAAAATTACACTTGGATCAAACGATTGGCAATCGGTGCGCTGGCCGCGCTGTTGCTGGTCAGCACCGTATCCTGCGCGGATGACGGCAACAACGCCGAGACGCAGGCAGGAACCAAGGCCGAGGACGAGAGCGGCGCGCAGTCGGCGTACGACTCGGTCGCCAAGCAGAAATACAACCGTGAGTTTGCCATCGTGACCCGCAAGGGCATCGAGGACGATTTCAAGGTGGATTCCATTACGGGTGACGTGCTGGACGACGCCGTCTACGAGCGTAACATCGTGGTATCCGAGGATTTCGGCGTTACCTTCACCTACGAGATCAAGGACAACTACGACGAGGTCAACCAGCTCCTCATCACGCAGGCGAGCACCAACCTGGACGAGTATGACCTCTACATCGGTCAGAAGCAGTCCTACAAGAGCTGTGTGCAGAACCGCTACCTGTATGATCTCGCCGAGATCGACTCCCTCAATCTGGAGCAGGTGTACTGGGATCAGGCCTTCAACAAGGCCATGAACGTGGAGGACAAGGCGTTCGTCGCCACGGGTGATATCAGCCCCTTCTCCATGCGCATCACCTCCTGCCTGACCTTCAACAAAAAGATGCTCAGCGACCGTCAGATTGCGTATCCCTACGCGCTGGTAGACAGCGGTGACTGGACCATGGACGAGATGCTCGCCATGACCACCGACGTGACCAACAAGGATCTCGGTGAGGATTCCGCGATCTACGGCTTCACCTGCTGGACGATGGACGTGCCCTTCTCGCTGTTCTACGGCACGGGCGGTATGTTCGTCAGCATGGACGAGGATCAGATCCCCACCATTTCCTATAAGAATGAGGACGTCATCAACCGCTACGAGAAGATCTACAAGCTGATCGTGGAGCAGAAGGCATACCACGCAACCGACGTGGCCAACTACAACAAGGTGTACGAGATCTTTATGGACGGCCGTGCTATGTTCTGCGACCTGTCTCTGTCCAAGATCGCCAGCACCTTCGGTGAGATGGAGGACTACGGCATCGTGCCCGTCCCCAAGTACGACAAGCACCAGAGCGAGTACCTCTCCTTCGTAAACGGCGCGGTATCCCTGACCATGGTATCCAAGGCCGAGAAGGACCCCGAGTTCGTGGGCGCGATCATGGAGGCTATGGCTGCGTACAACTACGACAAGGTAACCCCCAACATGTATGAGAGCGTGGTTAAGCTGAAGGCGGCCCGCGATCCCGACTCGCCCCGCATGGTGGACTACATCCTGCGCTACCGCATCTTTGACTTTGCTTACATGGCCGATCTGGACATCTCCAATCTCGTCCAGCAGCAGCTCACGGCGAGCAATCCCGCCATCTCCAGCAAGCTGTCGGCTAACGCGCGCAGACAGGCCGAGAACAACCTCAGCCGCATTGTCCGTGACCTGCAAACGCCGTCTGCGGAGTAAGTGCGCTGCGAATGCCACTCTGACCGACGAAAAACGAAAGACGAAAAGAGGATATAAACTGTGAAAGCATATACGTGGCTCCGCCGCTTGGCCGCGGGCGCGCTGGCCGTGCTTCTGGTCTTGAGTGCCGTTTCCTGCGGCAACGGCGGTGATACCGAGGCGGACACCCGCCCCGATGCCGAAACGGAGGCGGAGAGCGGGGAGCCGTCCGCCTACTCTGCCATTGAAAAAACCAAGTACAACCGTGAGTTTGCCATTGCTACCCGCAGCGGCGTTCAGCGCGACGTTAAGGTGGAAAAGATCACGGGCGAGGTGCTGGATGACGCCGTTTACGAGCGAAACATTGTGGTTTCCGAGGATTTTGGCGTGACCTTCACCTACGAGGTCAAGGATACCAACGACGAGGTCAATCGCCTTTTGCTGACACAGGCGGGCACGAGCCTTGACGAGTACGATCTGTATATCGGACAGAAGCAGGCGTACAACACCTGCGTGCTGGGCGGCTACCTGTATAATTTGGCCGAGATGGACACGCTGAAGTTGGATCAGAAGTACTGGGATCAAGCGTTCAATGCCGCCATGAATGTGGAGGACAAGGCGTTCGTCGCCACGGGTGACATCAGCCCCTTCTCCATGCGTATCTCCACCTGCATGACCTTCAACAAGAAGATGCTGGATGATCGCCGGATCGCGTATCCCTACGCGCTGGTGGACAGCGGCGACTGGACGATGGACGCTCTGCTTGCCATGACCACCGACGTGACCAACAAGGATCTCGGTGAGGACAGCGCGGTGTACGGCTTCACCTGCTGGACGATGGAAACCTCCTACTCCCTATTCTACGGCATGGGCGGGCGATTCGTGGCTCTGAACGCCGAAAAACTCCCCGAGATCGTTTACAAGAACGAGGACGTCATCAACCGCTACGAGAAGATCTACAAATTGATCGTGGAGCAGGATGCGTTCTACGCCACCCACATTGACGACTACGAGCAGGTCTACGAGAATTTCATCGAGGGCCGCGCCATGTTCTGCGACTTGACACCTGCAAAGATCGCGGGCGCGTTCGGTGAGATGGAGGACTACGGCATTGTGCCGCCCCCCAAGTACGATAAAATTCAGTCGCAGTATCTCTCCTTCGTGCCCGGCTCGGTTCCCCTGACTATGGTATCCAAGAGCGAGGGCGACCCCGAGTTTGTGGGTGCGATCATGGACGCGATGGCGGCGTATAACTACGACAACGTAACCCCCAAGATGTACGAGAGTGTGGTGAAGCTCAAGGCGGCCCGCGATCCCGATTCGCCCCGTATGCTGGATTACATTCTGCGTAACCGCGTATTCGATCTCGGTTTCCTGGCGGATCTGGAGATCACCAATCTGATCAAGGACAATTTGGGCAAGAGCAACCCTGCCATTGCCAGCAAACTGTCGGCATCGGCGCGCAGACAGGCGGAAAACGATCTGAGGACTGTGCTTCGCAAACTGCAGCTCGAACGTAAATAATCGAATCTTATCAAGAGTGACGGAGGGACAGACCCTGTGAAGTCACGGCAACCTGCCTCGCGGCCGTGCGCCGCGCGGTAAGGTGCCAATATCTGATTGATGAGCGAAGAGAGGAACTAAAAGATCCCTGTCTTTGCGGCGGGGGTCTTTTCTATGTTGCAGGGACGTTGCCCCCCTGCACCCCGGAATTTTTTCAGGGGGCGTTGCCCCCTGACCCCCACCAGAACCCTTTTGCAAAAGGGTTCTGGACTCCTAAAAATCTTAAAAATGTCATTTGTCTTTCTCAAAGTTTTGGGAGTTCCAAGAACCTTTTTTCAAAAAGGTTCTTGGTGGGGGTGCAGGGGTGAAACCCCTGCGAAGGACGTTCCCCAAGGGGTGCAGGGGTTTCACCCCTGCAAACACACGATCTCTGACATATAGAACCAAAAGGAAGGAATACTACTATCCTGAACGATCAGAAGAAAATGCTGTTTACCAGCGAGTCGGTGACCGAGGGTCACCCCGATAAGATCTCGGACAAGATCTCGGATGCCATTTTGGACGAGCTGCTTCGTCAGGATC
>CAJGEA010000097.1 GCA_904502015.1 uncultured Clostridia bacterium
ACCTTGAGGGCAAGTACGGCTGCCGCATCGAGGACATGGTCGCCGTGCTCCCCGACGGCACCATCCACAACTTCACCAAGAGCCCCAAGGAGCTCATCGAGTTGTTCTGATCGCCCGCTTACCCGATTCTTGCCAAGGAGGTACTCGTTATGCCTGCGTTCTTTGAACTGATACGCCTTGTCGTTTCCTTGCTCTGCATCGCCGTTGCTCTGCTTCCGTATGTCCTTTCGTCCTATGCTCTCTACCGCATGGGGCGGGCGTGTGGGATAGCCAAGCCCCAAAAGGCATTCGTCCCCGTGCTGAACGTCTATCAGCTCGGGCAGATCGCCGACGCTCACCGCGCACGCAACGAGAGAAAAAAGCCGCTGTACGCGCAGCTCCTTCTGTGGCTTCAAATCAGTTTACTGTCACTCGGCGTACTTCTGTTCCTCGTCATGCTCTTCCTGAGTACCGCGGTGCTGTTTTCCGCTCTTCTCGATCCGGTGCAGGACGCCGTCGCCGTCCCGACACCCATCGAGGCTGAGATCCTGACCGTTCTTCTAAGCGCCGTCATCGCCGCATTTGCGGTATGCTTCTGCATCGCGCTCTACAAGGTCTTCAGGCTCTACGATAACACAAACGCCGTAATCTATTTGGTTCTGTCTGTTCTTCTTCCCATCTCCACGCCTGTCATTCTGATCTGGCTGTCCCGAAAGCAGCCGACGTTCACGGACGGCCCAATCGCCTCGGATTACACCCTGTGAGCCGATCTCTCGCCGACCGCCCCATGAGGGGCGGTCGGCTCCGTTTTGTGAGGTAAAATATACGAAAATAAACTCGAATCTTTACAAAATAATGCCCCGTAGCCCTTGCCACCGACACAAATATATGCTATAATATAGAATGTATAAATTTAGCATGGGGGAGTATCCCCCACCCGAAAGGAAACCGCGTCTATGAAGCTCATTCTGGCATCCGCCTCCCCCCGCCGTCGGGAAATTCTGACCACGCTGGGCGTCCCCTTTGAGGTGCGCTGTGCCGAGGCCGACGAATCCTGCGAGCTGTCCGATCCCGCCGCCCGCGTGGAGGCCATTGCTACAAGGAAATGCGATGCCATGTATGAGATTCTGCTCTCCGAGGGTATGCCCGCCCACGATCCCGACACCGTGGTGCTGGCCTGCGACACGCTGGTCACGCTAGACGGCACCTTCCTCGGCAAGCCCGCCGACGAGGCCGACGCCCGCCGCATGATGCGCGCCCTCTCGGGGCGCACCCACACCGTCGCCAGCGGCATCGCCATCCGCGCAGGCGGGCGCATCGTCACGGCGCACGAGCTGACGGGCGTGACCTTTGCCCCCATGACCGAGGCCGACGTCGACGCCTATATCGCTACGGGCGAATCCTTTGGCAAGGCGGGCGCCTACGCCATTCAGGGGCACGCCGCGCGCTTCATCCGCGGCATTGAGGGCGACTACTTCAACGTGGTCGGTCTGCCCGTTCACCGCCTCTTTGAAACCATGGAGCGGGAGTTCGGCATACGCTTATAAGGCAGGCTTCCAAACCCACTCCCCTCTCACCCGACTTCGTCGGGAGCTCTCCCATAGGGAGAGCCTCAAAAACGCAAACGCCCTCAAGCCTCTCCCCTTGGGAGAGGTGGCACGCCAAGCGGCGTGACGGAGAGGGCTGCACTCCCCACACATCTGACAGAAAGGAGAATTGCCCATGGCTCGCATGGTTGGACTGGATCTTGGATCCTCCTACACCCGCATCTGGACGCAGGACGGCGGGATCGTTCTCCGCTGCCCCTCGGCGGCGGTCATCGACAGCCAAAGCCACGAGCTGGTGGCAGTAGGCGCGGAGGCAAGAAAAATGCTGGGCAAGACTCCGCAGGATATTCTCGCCTACCGTCCCATCCGCGACGGTCTGGTATCCGAGTTTGAGGTGGCGGCACGCATGGTCTACGCCTTGTTCCGCAATAAGCAGATATGCTCCACCTTCAACCGCCCCGTCGTTTTGCTCGCCACCCCCTACCGCATCGACCAATCCCAGAGGCTCACCGCCGAGAACACCGTCTTTGAGGGCGGCGCACGCGCGGTGGCTCAGATTCCCGCCGTGTTTGCCGCCGCCGTCGGCGCGGGGCTTCGCGTGACCTCCCCCTACGGCTCTATGGTTCTGAACATGGGCGCGGGACTCTCCGAGGCGGCCATCGTCAGCTCGGGCGGTATCATTGCCGCGCACTCCATCCGCGTGGGTGGCGAAAAGCTGGACGCCGCCATCGCCAACTACTTAAAACAGCACCGCAATCTGGTCATCGGCATTCCCACCGCCGAATCCCTCAAGGTGCAGATCGGTACGGCCTCCCCCCGCGCCGACCGTGGCCGCATGACGGTCTACGGCCGCAACGCCCGCACGGGCCTTGCCTGCCACGAGGAGGTTACCTCGGCCGAAATCTGCGAGGCCATTACCCCCGCCATTGACGCCATCGCGCGCGCTACCCTTTCGGTGCTGGAAAACGCGCCCCCCGAGATCGCGTCCGACATTCACCGCTACGGACTCATGCTCTGCGGCGGCTGTGCCAATCTCCACGGCCTGCCCGAGGCCATAGCCGCAAAAACCCGATTGCGCGTAACCGTTGCCCGCCGCCCTATGGACTGCACCATCGAGGGGCTGGGCCGCATCATCAAAACCCCCGGGCTGTGGGACGCCTCGCTGGAATACCGTCTGAGATAAGCGATACGCAAAAAACAGTCCGCCCGCCTCCAAAGAAAGGAGTTTGCATGAATCTTTACCAATCCCCCTACGAGCCCGAGCTGGCTCGCACCCGCGCCGCCAAGGAATTTTCCCGCGTCGGCTTTGCTCTACTGGCGCTCAATCTTGCCCTCACAGCCGCGGCCTACGCCATGTACGATGCCATTTTGTCGGTCTACAACGGGAACACCGCCGCCATTGAGGCTGACTGGTGGTGGGGCTGGATCCTCTCCCTCGTGCCGCTGTACGCCGTTGCCGCCCCCGTCATGCTCCTCGTCCTGCGCGGCCTGCCCAAGGCTCCCCACAACGAAACCTACTCCGATCACGGCGAGGTCAAGGAGAAATCCCCTTTCACGGTGAGCAAATTCCTGCTCCTGCTGGTCATCGGCATGGGCTGTATGTATATCGGTAGCTTCATCGGCAACACACTGATGGGCATTCTCTCGGTCATTATCGGAGAGGAATATCCCAACACCCTCGACTCTATGGTGAGCCAATCCCCCGCGTGGATGACCTTTATCGGCACCGTGATCTGCGCCCCTCTGGGTGAGGAATTCCTGTTCCGCAAGCTGCTGATCGACCGCACCCGCCGCTGGGGTGACCTCATCTCCATCGCGGTATCCGCCTTTACCTTCGCCCTGTTCCACGGCAACCTCTTCCAATTCTTCTATGCATTTTTCATCGGTGCCATCCTTGCCTATATCTACACCCGCACGGGCAAGCTCCGCTGGTGCGTGGCGATGCACGCCATCGTCAACTTCTTCGGCTCGATCTTCCTGCCGTGGCTGGTCGGACTGATCCCCGAGGAAACCGCAGGCGATCTCTCCCCCTTTGCGTACACCCTGGGCTGGCTTCTCGGCCTGGCCATTGACATGCTCGTTTTCGGACTCATGATCGCCGCCGTGGTGCTGGTCGCCGTCCTCTTCCGCCGCGCCCAGCTCAGCCGCGGCACCCATCCCCTCACCGTGTCGGATTCCATTTCCGCCGCCTTCCTCAACCCCGGCATGATCACCGCCCTCGCCATCATGGGCTTCACCCTCCTCGGCAACCTCATCACCCCCCTCCTGCCGGCAGGGTAAGAATACGCCGTTTTGTGGGGTTTCACCCCACACCCCACTCAAACCCTTTTTGCAAAAAGGGTTTGAGAATCCCAAAAATCCCCAAAAATATTTTATTAAAGTTTTTTGAAATCCAAAAACTTTTTTCAAAAAAGTTTTTGGTGGGGTGCAGGGGCAAAGCCCCTGCGTAAAAAAACGCCCCCGAAAGGAGAATGCTATGAGTCGGATTCCCGTACACAACAAGCGCGTGGTGCGGATTTGGTCGCTGGGCGTTCTCTTTGTGGCGATCTGTCTGTTTTACGTAGCGCGGCTGGGTCTGCTTGAGCTGAGCTCCGAGAACATCGGCGGCCACCGTCAGGATGGAACCACCGAGCGCACGGTGATCGTGCAGGCGGTACGCGGCCAGATCTACGACCGCAACGGTATGCCGCTGGTGGTCAACGAATACACATACAGTCTAACCGTGGATTACAGCGTCCTGCCCACCGAAAATGCCGAACGCAACGCCATCCTGCTTCGCGCTCTGCACAAGCTGGAGGACTGCGGCGAGGTAGCGAGCTTTTGCACCAACCGCTTTCCGTTTGACGGCTACTATCCGAATTACACCTACACCGCGCGCGCCGAAACCGAGGACACCGCCGACCACGAGCAGCTCGTGTCGGTGCTGGAATCCAACGGGCAACGAAAGGCCGCCATCCTCCGCATCAAGAACGACAAGTTCATGACCACGGCGCAGGCCAACGACGCCTACGACGCGTCCCCCCTCACTTACGTGTCCGCCGAGCGGCTGACCCGTCACTACGTCACCGAATACGGGCTGGACGAGTGCGATGAGGCGGGCACCCCCCTCTATTCCAACGCCGACATCGACCGCCTCATCCGCATTCTGTGGGGCATGGAGGCGACGGGCTTCTCCCGCGCCAACGACTACGTCATGGCAGACGGCATCACCATGGAAACCATTTCCCACGAAAAGGAGCTGGGGCTTTCGGGCATTGGCTTTGCCACCTCGGTCAAGCGAGTGTACGTCTACGACGGCTACGCCTCCCACCTCCTCGGTCAAACGGGCCCCATCTACGCCGAGGATTGGCCCTACTACAAGTCGCTGGGCTACCACATGAACGCCACCGTGGGCAAGTCGGGCTGTGAGGCCGCCTTTGAATCCTATCTCCACGGGCAGGACGGCGTCAAGGTCATCGTGGAAGATGCCGACGGCAACATCATCCGCGAGTACATGAAGTCCGAGCCCGTCGCGGGGCAGGACGTGTACCTCACGCTGGACATTGACCTGCAAATGGCCGCCGAGGCGGCGCTGGAGCAGAACGTCCTCTACCTCCACGATGACCTCAACCGCGCTGATTGCAAAGCGGGCGCGATCGTGGCGATGGATCCCCGCAACGGCGAGATCCTGGCGCTGGCGTCCTACCCCACCTACAACCTCTCCACCTACAATCGGGATTACGACAATCTCGCCGCGAGCGAAGCAAAACCCCTCATCAACCGCGCGCTGTTCGGTCTGTACGCCCCCGGCTCCACCTTCAAGCCCGGCATGGTCGCCGCCGCGCTCACCGAGGACATCCTGACCGCCGACACCACGCTGGAATGCGCGGGCAAATACACCTACTATAAGAGCTACCAGCCCGACTGCTGGATCCGCAACAGCAGCTCCGCCGTCAAGCAGCACGGCTTTATCAACTCCGCCGAGGCCCTGCGGGTGTCCTGCAACTGCTACTTCTACGAAACGGGTCGCCTGCTGGGCATTGACCGCATGAATACCTACTGCCGTATGTACGGACTGGGCCTCTCGACGGGCATTGAGGTGGGCGAGGCGACGGGCTCTCTGGCAGGCCCTGATTACCGCGAATCGGTACACGGCATCGCGTGGGAGGCCACCGACACCATCGCCGCCGCCATCGGTCAGTCGGACAACGCCTTTACCCCCCTTCAGCTCGGCGTGTATCTCTCCACCCTCGTCAACGGCGGCGACCGCTACGGCGCGCACCTGCTCCTCCGCGTGCGGGATTTCGCCACCCGTACCGACACCCTCGTCACCCAACCCACCCTGCTGGATTCCTTCAATCTGGCCGAGGAGCACCGCCTCAACATCATCTCGGGCATGGAGCAGATGGTCGCCACCTCGGCGCAGGTCAGCGGCTACATGAGCCGCGTGCCCGTCACGGTGGCGGGCAAAACAGGTACGGCGCAGACGGGCGCAACCGATAACGGTCTGTTCGTTTGCTGCGCCCCCTCCCGCAACCCCGAGATCGTAGTCACCTCGGTCATCGAGCGCGCAGGCGGCGGCTCTTACTCCGCCCTCTCCGCCGGTAAGGTGCTGGAGGCGTACTATAAGGATCGGTGATATACACCTACTGAATCGATGTTCAAATTTGGATTTGTCTGTCTGTTGAAAGTTAAAATTTATAGGTTATTGTTTTTTCGTACTTTCTCCCTCCAGCGGGAGAAAGTACCAAAGAGGCGCCGTTCAAGAGGAAACCTACGGTTTCCCTTGAAAATCCCTTCCCTTAATGGTGGGCGCACGCGGCACTGCCGCGTTTGATCGCGCCCCATACGTACCTTTCCCCGTAGTGCCGAGTTATCGACGGCTGTCGATCAACTCGGTCAATCACAGGAGGCGCGGTGGGGGATGGGGTTCTGTAGCCGAGAGGAAGGTTTTATTTTAGTCTTTACGGGCAGGATGGTGATGTGTTTTGAGGTGGAACTATGAATATAAGTCAAAATAATGCCAAACGCACGAGGGGCGGAGACGTATTTCGGAGGCTTCTCGGGGCGCTGATCTCGCCGTTCCGCTGCGCGGGACGGGCGGTGCGCGCATTCTTTCGGGACGTGCGCGAATTATTTAGGAACTTTTGGCTGGGCAATGGACTGACGAAGCTCTCCTACTTTATACTGGGCGCGGGGCATATATTCCGTGGACAGGTAGTACGTGGGATTGTCTACCTCGGGCTGGAACTCTCCTTTATTTTATATATGCTACTCTTCGGCGGAAATTACCTGTCCATGTTTTTTGAGAATTTCTTCACGGGTGGTCCCGTCGGTCGGGTGGAGACCCACATTTCAGGTGAATGGGATACCGAGTTGGGCGAGTACGTGAAGGTAGCGGGGGACAATTCCTTCCATATTATATTATACGGCATTCTGACGCTGTTTGCGGTGCTTTTCTTTATTGCCTTTTACCGAAAGGCTGTACGGGAAAGCTTTGAACTGGAGCAGGCCGGGATCATCGGTCTTCGCCCTGACTCGGCGCGCGCGGATGCGGCGCGACTTCTGGACAGCCGTTTTCACATTTCCCTGCTCTCTCTGCCTCTTGTCGGATTATTTCTCTTTACCGTCGTGC
>CAJGEA010000098.1 GCA_904502015.1 uncultured Clostridia bacterium
CCAAATTTGAATCATTTTGCAATCGGCTATCAAACAATTATGTGAAGGAGAAAAAACGAAGCCTGATCAGGCTTCGCCGATGAATTGTATGGACGAAACAATGAAGAACAGTATCCATATCGAGCCTGCCGTAAAGGTGGAGGCGGCGGATGAATGGAGCAGACTTTTTGAGAGATACGATGTGACCGAAACCGCGTGGATCGGGGCCGACGGGATCTACTCCTTTGCGCTGGATGGAAACGATGCTTTTGCGAGTGCCGCCGAAAGCACGCAAACCTTTTTTATTTTCAGCGATACGCTGTTCGGTACTACGAGCAAGGACGGAAGAAAAGCGGTGCGAGAGGCTATGCCCAACCATACCTCCGCGATCCTTGAGGGAAACAAGCCCGATGCCGCGAGGCGTAGATTTGTCTGGGGAAAGGGCGGCAGCTGCACCCTTGATATGCATGATCTTGACGACAATGAGAAGAAAAATCTTGTGGGCGCTCCGAAATGGTTCACAGACGGTCTTGTGCTGGGGGATAAGCTGTATCTGTTCTGCTATACCCCCATCGGACTCGTCAATGACAGGGTGGACATGGCCGTGTTCCCGATCATGGAGGGCAACGTTGATTATCAGCATTATTCCCTCATCGAACCTATACCTCAGTTGTGTATGCTGACCCCAAAGGGTGAGCTGGCCATTGACTACGGATACGCCGTCCACGTAAATACCAAAGAAGCGGGAGCGCCCGACCCTGACGGATATATCTACATCTACGGTGGCGGTCGCGGTTACAGCGGTTACGTTTCCCGCATCAAGGCCGAGGATTTTCCCGATTTTTCCAAGCTGAGATACTATGACGGAAGCGGATGGAGCATGAATCTGGCCGATTCCGCCTCCGTGATCCGGGGCATATCCCGCGAATACAGTGTGACGCCCATTCCCGTAGGCCCGAAGGCCGGGAAATACATAGCCGTATTCATGGATCAATGCGTTTCCGGTGATATTGCCTATGCCATCGCCGACACGCCGTACGGGCCTTTTGGCGAGGCCGTCCGTTTTTACCGCGTGCCCGAGGCCGGTGAGACAGTGCTGGACGCGGAAGGCAAGGAGGATACGGTATTTACGTATAACGCCAAGGCACATCCCCATCTATCGGAGGGAAGCCGTTTACTGATCAGCTATAATACGAACGTGTGGAACGGCGACAACACACCCTACTGCTATCACCCGAGATTCATTTGGCTTGACCTCACAACGATTTGAGTTGTCCGGATGTCTCATGGGATATCCCCTGCCTCCATATAATCGAACAAAAGTACGTGCGGATTCCTTTGGGACTATAAAAATGTTCAACATATTCGGGTAATGGCTCACCAAACGTAACAAATCCGAACTATTTCGCAGGTCGAAATTGGTTCGGATTTGTTTTTTGTTATAAATATTCAAGTTGATACTTAAAACTATCGCTCAGACGGTAGGCAGGCCCTCAAAGCCGCGGGCCAGGTCTTCCTCGGTGGGGACGTAGTCGGTCATAACGCCGTTATTGAACTTCTCGTAGGACATCATGTCGAAGTATCCCGTACCCGTCAGACCGAAGAGAATGGTCTTCTCCTCGCCCGTCTCACGGCACTTGATGGCCTCGTCCAGAGCAACGCGGATGGCGTGGCTGGACTCGGGCGCGGGCAGGATGCCCTCAATGCGGGCAAAGTACTCGGCCGCCTCAAAGACCTCGGTCTGCTTTACGGTGCGCGCTTCCATGAGTCCGTCATCGTAGAGCTGGGAGAGGGTCATGTTCATACCGTGGTAGCGCAGACCGCCTGCGTGGGTAGCGGCGGGGATAAATCCGCTGCCGAGTGTATACATCTTGGCGAGGGGGCAGATCATGCCCGTGTCGCAGTAGTCGTAAACGTACTTACCGCGGGTGAAGCTGGGGCAGGACGCGGGTTCGACCGCAATGAACTGATAGTCAGCCTCGCCGCGGAGCTTCTCACCCATGAAGGGAGCGATCAGACCGCCGAGGTTAGAGCCGCCGCCCGCACAGCCGATGATGATATCGGGCTTGATGCCGTACTGATCCATAGCCGCCTTGGTCTCAAGACCGATAATACTCTGGTGGAGCATGACCTGATTCATCACGCTGCCCAGCACGTAGCGGTAGTTGCCCAGCGTGCCTGCGGCCTCAACCGCCTCGGAAATGGCGCATCCCAGCGAGCCGCCCGTACCGGGGAATGCCTCGAGGATCTTGCGACCGACTGCGGTGGTCTCGGAGGGAGAGGGGGTGACCTGCGCGCCGTAGGTACGCATGACCTCGCGGCGGAAGGGCTTCTGCTCGTAGCTGACCTTAACCATGTAAACGCGGCAATCCAGTCCGAAGTAGGCGCACGCCATGGACAGCGCCGTACCCCACTGGCCGGCACCCGTCTCGGTGGTCACGCCGTCAAGACCCTGCATCTTGGCGTAGTACGCCTGCGCGATGGCGGAGTTGAGCTTATGGGAGCCGGAGGTGTTATTACCCTCGAACTTATAGTAGATCTTGGCGGGAGTGCCGAGCTTCTGCTCCAGGCAGTAGGCGCGCACCAGCGGCGCGGGACGGTACATTTTATAGAAGTCACGGATCTCCTGCGGAATCGGGATGTAGGGGGTGGTATCGTCCAGCTCCTGACGGATGAGCTCGTCGCAGAAAACGGGGCGCAGGTCGTCGTAGGAGAGGGGCTTCTTGGTCTTTGCGTCCAGGAGGGGAGCGGGCTTATTCTTCATATCGGCGCGGAGGTTATACCACGCGGTGGGAAGATCCTTCTCTTCCAGATAAATTTTGTAGGGAATTTCCTTCTTCGTCTTGATGGTGTCGGACATAACGGTGTCTCCTTTTCGGTTGATTTTTTGAGCGGTGGGAAAATGCGGACTGAAAAACAAAAAGCCCCGCACGAAGCCTGCGCTTCACACGGGACGAACCATTTGGTCCGCGGTGCCACCCACGTTGAGGATATTCCTCCGACTCTTTGCATACGAAAATATGCCGCGCGGGATAACGGGCGCACACCCCGTCGGTAACTACTTCCCTTCCTCTTTCGCTTTTGGGGTGGGTTTCGTACCGCCCTCGGAAGTCCATTCACACGTTTTCCGTATCGCAGTTACACCCTCTGCGACTCTCTATGACGGGTGGTACCGTGCTACTACTCTCCCTCATCGGTTTAACACGAAGATATTATAGCATCCGCGTGTGAATTTGTCAAGGGGAATTTTGATATTTTTTCAGACGGTTTTACACGCGCCGCTCTCTGTATCGTATATCCTCGATCCACACCGTTACTCACACGTGGCCGCTTGTGCATTGTATACAAAAAAATAAATCATATTCGCTCATTGTGCTGAAAATCATCCTAAAGGCTTTACAAATACATATATTTATAGTATAATAATGGCAGATGTGGTCTTTTTTACATATAGACCGCACGAGAACAGGAACAGTCCCATTTTATCCCATTTCGGCGCCTTGCACCGCCCATGCAGGCCGCACGAACGGTTATGGGAATGCTCCGGACATAGCGAAAGGAACACAATATGAAACAACGTACATCCCGTATTCTGTCCGCTCTGTTGGCGATCGTGTTCGTAGCCACGTGCTTTGCGTGCTACCCCATCACGGTTTCCGCGGCGACCTACGTAACAGGTGCCAACGGCGCCTCCTCCACGTACAAGTCGGGCAAATACTACCAAAACCACCAGAACGTGACCCTGACGGGCAACGCCGTAACCGACGTGCTTGCCATGGCCATTTCTCAGCTCGGTTATCAGGAAGGCAGCAGTGACGGCGCATATTCGGGCACGTCCTCTGGCTCCAACAACTTCACCGAGTATAACTACAACATGGGCAAACTATCGGGATCTTACGGTGGGGCCGACTATGCGTGGTGCGCCTCATTTGTGTCCTGGTGCTTACTCCAGGGCGGTGCAACCAATCATAACAGCCAATCCCACTGGTGCCGAAACAACACCGGTAACAGCAACTACATCTGGCGCGAGGTCAGTTGCGCGCAATGGTTCACCCAGCTTCAGCGATTTGGCTATGGAAAAACGCGCGGCAACCACACCCCCGATCCCGGTGATCTGATCTTTTTCTGGAATGGAAGCCGCGTCAGCCACATCGGTATTGTGCTGTACTGCGAGGGAGGCAAGGTATACACTATCGAGGGTAACACCTCCGATGCCGCAGGTCTTGTGTCCAACGGCGGTGGCGTATACTTTAAAAACTACGCCTTGACCAGCACCTATATCCATGGTTACGGCGATATGCCCTACAAGACGGCCTCCACCGCCACCATCGACTATTCGGGCAACAACCCCACCACGGGTCAGTACATGAGCACCACGGCTAAGTACCTGTATCCCTCCGAGACTGCATCCTCCCACACGGCAACCATGCCCAGATTCACTATGTTCAACGTAACCAAGGTTTGCAGCAACGGCAGACTGGAGGTCAGCTACAACGGCGGTACATACTACGTGCTGAACAACACTGACCGCGTCATCCAGCTCTCCAGCAACTCGGGCACGAGCGCGGGCGGTTCCACTCCCTCCACTCCCTCCACCGCAACGCTGGTCGCGTCCAATCTGGACGCGCACACGATTGACGGCGTGGACAGAACGGGTGACATCTCTATCACCGCAGGACAGACCGTAGGTCTGCGCGGCTGGGCGGGCTACACGGTGGCCATTTCCCAGTACGGCTACTACTTTGACGGCAACGCCTCTGCGGCCCTCTGGACGACCGATCCCGGCTCCACGACCGAGGAGGGCGTTATTGCCGCAGGCGGTGCAAATGCCAAGCGCTACCACATTCAGGCAAACACCGCTTCCCTGTCGGCAGGCGCGCACACCATCACCTACGTACTCAAGCTGTCCGACGGCTCGGTTCAGGCTTTGGGCACGCTGACCCCAACGGTCACGGCCGCGTCTTCGGGTGGCTCTACGGGCACGACCACCACGCCCTCGACTCCCGTAAACGCCGCGAATGTCAGCGGATACTCGAACTCTCTGGTTGACTACCATACCATCAACGGTGTATCCAGCTCGGCATGGCCCGACGGTCAGGGCTTGATCCTCTCCCACATCAACGATGCCCCCGTCGGTACTCTGGTAGGCATCCGCGCGTGGGCAGGCTTCTCCCAGAATATCACGGCTGCGGGCTACTACTTTGACTCCAACTACGCAAACATCTCCTGGACGGGTACGGTCATCGCTCTGAACTCGGCTGACGCAGGCGATCAGGGTGTCATCAACGCGGCCGGCCCCCAGGCCAAGCGTTACGAGATCGTGGCAGACACCACGGGACTCACCTCGGGCAACCACACCGTTCACTTCGTTCTGAAGCTGGCCGACGGCACCGTTGCCATCACCAATAGCCTGCCTCTCAACAACATGACGGGCGGCGCTTCGGGCGGTTCTTCCGGCGGTTCCTCCTCCGGCTCTACCACCACCATCACCGAGGTGAACAAGTCCGTTGACAACGTCACCACTCAGGTAGGCGGCGGCCCCGTATTCACGCACGGCAAGATTTCCGAGGTCAATGACTTCGACGCCGCCAACACCGTCGTTGGTCTCCAGGGATGGGCAGGCTACACCGCCGCCATCACCGAATTCGGCTACTACTTCGACGGCAACGCCTCCTCGGGCAAATTCAGCTCCTCCTACATCGCTTCCTTCCACAGTAACGATGACAAGGCTGCCGTTCAGGCAGCGGGCGGCTCGTATGCCGTTCGTTACGACATTCAGGTTCCCATGTCCTCTCTGACTGCGGGCAATCACACCCTGACGTTTGCCGCCAAGTTTGCTGACGGCACAACCAAGAAGGTCTACGAGATCACGCTGGGCAACATTACCAACAGCAGTAGCTCCTCCGGCGGTTCCTCCTCCGGCTCTACCACCACCATCACCGAGGTGAACAAGTCCGTTGACAACGTCACCACCCAGGTGAGCGGCGGCGCCGTATATACCTACGGCAAGATCACCGAGGTCAACGACTTCAACGCTGCCATCACCACCGTCGGTCTGCAGGGTTGGATCGGCTACTCCGCCGCCATCACCTCCTTCGGTTACTATTTTGACGGCAATACCTCTTCGGGCTCCTTCAGCTCGTCCTACATTTCTGCCTTCCACAGCAATGACGACAAGGCCGCCATTCAGACCGCAGGCGGCGCGAACGCCGTTCGCTTCGACATTCAGGCTCCCATGTCCTCTCTGTCGGCAGGCAACCACACCATGACGTTTGCCGCCAAGTTTGCGGACGGCACCATCAAGACCATTTACACGCTGTCTCTTGGTAACGTTACCAATACCAGCGGCGGCAGTTCGGGCGGTTCTTCTTCGGGCGACAACTCCTCGGGCGACAACAGCGGCTCTACCACCCCCTCTACGGGCACCGTGGTCGATCCCTCCGCCGTCTCGGGCTCTATCGTTCAAAACGACTTCTACACCACCAACACCGTCAACCAGTTCTCCTACTCGCAGTACGTAGAGTTCTGGAAGGAGAGCGCAAACATTGTCGGTATCACCACGGGTGACACCGCAGGTCTGAAGGGTTGGGCCAGCTTCGGCTCCAACACCATTTCCCAGTTCGGTTACTACTGGGACAACGACACCTCGAACATCACCTACAACATCGGCTTTGCCGAGGAAACCGGCTCCGACGTGATCGGCGCGGGCGGCGCGAACGCCCGACGTTACCACATCATCGCATCGGGTAATACCGCTCCCTCCAGCGGTCAGCATACCCTGTACTTTGTGGCTCAGCTCTCCAACGGCACGGTCGTCCGTCTGGGCTACTGGATCCTCAACATCAACGGCACTCCCACCGGCGGCAGCTCGTCGGACAGCGGTTCGGATAGCGGCTCTACCGACAGCGGCTCTCAGGGTTCGGGTGATCCCACCTTTGATCTGCAGTACCCCACCCTCTCCGAGGATATGCAGCCCATCCTCGCCGGCAACAACGGCATCATCTGGGAGGAAACCGTTCTGTTCATCGACGGCGTTTCCACCACTAAGACCCTGCTCTACCCCATCGCCGAAGTGCTTGAGGTCAAGTTCGTCAACCCCAATACCGGAAAGATCGTCTACTATCAGGAGGGTACGCACTTCACG
>CAJGEA010000099.1 GCA_904502015.1 uncultured Clostridia bacterium
AATCCAAATTTGAAAACCACTACCTGTTTTTTGTGACGGAAATATTCTCAAAAATGATGTGCTCGCCCTGCTTGCGGGCGGTCGCCGCCTCGTCCTCGATTCGCACCGTCCAGACGAATTTGGGCGCGCGGTACAGCCCCGTTGCAATTCTGACGGGTAGAGCGCGGCGGTCAATCTGATTGTAGGCAATGAAATTGGGGTGGGCGACGGCATTGAGTGCCATAGCGGTGAGCGCCATGTGTACCGCGGTGTGCTTTTTCTTGTCGCGGCAGACGTTGGTGTAGAGCAAACCCGCGTAGACCTGCGGCAGGTGGCGGCGGATTCCGCGGAGCAAAAGGGGGTTAAAGGACTCCACGCAGTACGCGCCCTTGTAAGTAGCAAGAAGCAATGCCACCTTTTCGCACAGCGCGGTGTTGAGATCCTCCCCCTTGAGCTCCACGAGCAGGGGCACGCGCCCGGCCACCAGCGATAGCACCTGCTCAAAGGTGGGGATGGTCTGGTCGCTGTCAGAGAGGCGGAGGGCGGTCAATTCTGCGGCATCCAGCTCGCTGAGTTTCTCTTCCCTGCCCGTCATGCGGACGAGGGTATAATCGTGGAACACCATGACGGTGCCGTCACGGGAAAGCTGAACGTCCAGTTCAATCCCCACGCCCGCCCGACACGCCAGCTCAAAGGCAGAAAGGGAATTTTCGGGGATACCGTCACCATGCAAGCCGCGGTGGGCATAATCGCACAAGAGGGCTTTGTTCTGAGGTTTGCGGGCTCGGGGACGAACGAGGACGACCAAATATACAAGGGCAAGCGCGGCGAGGATCGTCAAAGCAATACCGCCCGCTATAATGTAACCGCCCATATCAATCCACGTCGAGGTGCTCAAGCACGCTCTTTTTCTCCAGAATTTCGGCGTCACCGTGCTTGACAAACAACATGGTCACAAAGGAGAACATCACGAACGCCGCACCGAAGGCAAAGAACACGTTACGCATACCGCAGAGGTCGTACAAGGCCCCCGACAGGATGGGCGCTACGATCTGCGCCGCCATGGAAGCGGTATAGTAGTAGCCCGTGTACTTGCCCACGTCGCCGCGCTTGGCCAGCTCGATCGCCATCGGGAAGGAATTGACGTTGATGGTCGCCCAGCCAATGCCCGCCAGAGAGAACACGGGGTACATAACCACCTCGGGTGTATCGGGGGTAATAAAATGACCGATGCCGAACGCCGCGGCGAGGATGAGCACGCCCGCGAGGATGGTCTTTCTGCGCCCGATCCGCGTGGCGATGATACCGACGGGCACGTAGGTCACGATGGCCGCCGCCTGCGCCACGATAAGGGTCAGGTTGAAGTCAAAATGCAGGATATTAGTGGCGTACACCGAATATTTACTGGTGATGGAGTTGTAGCCAATATACCACAGCGCGACCGAGGCAAGAATCAGGAGCAGCGAGGTCAGCTCGGATCGGGTGAGCTTGCCCCCGCCACAGACGGTTTCCTCCTGCGCGTCCGACGTACCCAGCCGACGGGTTTCCTCCGCCATTTCAGCCGCCCATTGGTTTTCCTTGACGCTGATGAGGAAGACCAAAAAGCCGACGAGCATCACGGCAATAACCGCGAAAACGTAGCCCGTGTACTGCATATATGTGTTTTTTGACGTGGCGAACACCATGCCCAGCACCAGAACGATGATGCCGCCTGCCGTACCCGTGAGGTTGATGATGGCGTTTGCCTTGGAGCGCAGGGGCTTGACGGTGACGTCGGGCATGAGCGCCACGGCGGGGGAGCGGAAGGTTGCCATAGCCAGAAGCGTCACCAGCAGAGTCGCCATGAAGCCCACGAAGGGCAAGGGGTTGGCCTGCGTCAACTCCACGGCCTTCTTCCGTGTGAACTCCATGAACTCATCATCACTCATAGCCCCCTGCTGAATCTCGGGAATCTCTGCGGCGATTACACGGGCAAGCTGGAGATTGTCGATAAAGGTCAGCACCGCGAACGCGACCACCGCCACAATCGTGCCGATGAAGATGAAGGGCGTCCGCTTGCCGTATCGGGTATTGACCTTATCCGACAGCGCACCGAAAATGGGGAGCAGGAACACCGCCAGCACGTTGTCGATGGACATGATCGCCCCCGACGCCGTTTGGGATAAGCCGAAATGATTGGTCAGGATGAGGGGCACGATGGCATCGTACGCCTGCCAGAAGGCGGTGATGAGAAAGAACGCCATGCCCACGAGCAGGACGCGCTTATAGTTGAGCTTCATGTGGTTCATATCGGTAAACCGTCCCTTCTTTTTACGGATCTTTCTATTACTATACCATAATTTTCCCAAAAACGCAAGAGAAATACGAAAAATCACGGCAAGCAGAGCTTGCCGTGAACCGTATTCTATTTAGTTTTTTCTTTCCGCTTGTTCGCCATCGCGAGGATACGCGGGCGGTTATAGCGTTGCAGGATGACAAACGTAAGGTCGATCCATGCCGCCGCAACCGACGTGAGGATAAATATCACGGGCTCACCGAATCGGGGAATCAGCAAAAGCGGTGCAAAGCTGAACACCATAATGATCTCGTGAACCACCTCGGCCTGGCAGGTTGCCTGCGCCAGCTCCTCCCACGAATGCTCACGGAGAGAAAAGGTGTCGGGGGCGTAGGTTGGCACGTGGTGCTTCCACTTGCTCACCCCCAGCCGCGCGTACAATTTCGCCTCAAACCGCAGAGGGCGGAACCAGCGTCGGTTGACGTTCATGTGGTTGCGGAAGATGGCGTGGATGGAAAATCCAACGAGAAGACGCATGACAAAATGGTAGGCAAACACGCCAAAGGTGATACATAGCGCCAGGATCACCGCATTCGGCGCGATCACATGCACCGTAAGGAACAAACCGAACAGCGCGGTGCTGACCGCCGTGAGGACAAGCATCAGCCGCCTCAAGCTGCATTCTCCTTTTTGCGACGACCGAGCAGGAAGTAAGTGCCGTAAAACGCCGAGATATACAGCAGGAACAACAGC
Source organism: uncultured Clostridia bacterium (assembly GCA_904502015.1). Classification (GTDB taxonomy): domain Bacteria; phylum Bacillota; class Clostridia; order Oscillospirales; family CAG-272; genus CAMEON01. The sequence continues at coordinate 3,008 of CAJGEA010000099.1, forward strand.
ACCACGGCGCAAGGATACAGCACGCAATGCCCGCCGACCCAGTTATATACGATGTCGTAGGGCGTACCGTCTCCCCGCATGAGGAACATATAATTGTAATCAATCAACACGTTCGCCACATAGGCGGCAATGCACGCACCGCAGAGGATGGCAAAAGTGATACCGATGTTTTTGCGCTTCATGCTCGCCATGCCCGACACCGCGATGTAGAGCGACGAGAAGCCCGAGATGCAGTGGGTCACACCCGACACCACGTTATCAAAGCACAGAACGGGATAGCAGGCGTAGTTCTGCCCTGCCCCGTAGGTACCGAGGATGGCGCCGAGGATGCCGAAAATAAACACGAAATCCAGCGCCGCCTCCTTAACGCGTCCCTTTGAGAAGGCCGCCAGCGGCAGGGTGATCAGTTGAATACTGCAAAGGAACAGCGGCAGCTCGTAGAGCCAGCCCATAGGATCATGGCCTCGGATACACATGAGCACAATCTTGAAGATCTCCAGCGCATCAATGGCGATCGCCGCAAAGATCAGCACGCGGTTGCGCGCCGACATGGATCTTTCCCGATTGCGAAGCCCCAGCACCACCGCCAGCGCGATCATGATCACAACGAGGGTAGTCACGAATGTAAGGTGCTGCCACGAAAGGTAGCCCTCGGGCTCACGCTGATATCCGCCGAAACCGAAAAATTCTTTTATATAATTCATGATTCATTCTCCGTGCGAAAAGTGTTGTCCCACAGCAGGGAGCGTAAGGATGACAAAAAATGACAAGTACATTATAGCACAACCGACGGCGTTTGTACAGAGGATTTTCAAAATTTCATCAAATAAAATTCACAAAAGAGATCCCCGACAGGCGCGGGCCTGTCGGGGCAGAAGCGATACAATGATCCGTTACACGGGGCGCTCCAAAAGATTGGTTTCCACCAGCTTACCGTCCGAGAGCAGGAATGTCTTGATCTCATACTTCGTAAAGGTCACGGGAGCATCCACGCCCATAGGCGCGGAGATCAGGCGGCAGGTCGCCGCATCGGGGGTGGGGTTGAACAGGCGAACCGTCCACGCCCCCTCACAGGTATCCGATTTCTTGAGCGCGCTCATGACCACGGTGTCGCCCTCCAGCTTGACCAGCGCGGGGGCGGGAGTGCAACCGTCGGTTCCCGCGGGGAAGAAGGACAGCACCATAGGCGATTCGTTATAGCCCTGCGCGGCAATGGCATTGGACGTGTTCTCACGCCCGAAGGTAAGGCACAGGTCAAACAGCCGCTCACCCTGCTCGATGTAAGGCGAATAGCGATCCTGCGGCAGGGGCTTCAGCGGGCCGAGGGGATGCGCAAGATAGGCGGGCGCACGCATGAGGGACACCAGCACGTTTTTCTCGTCTACCGAGTAACCGTAGCTGCCTCGGTTGTAGATATTGATATCCAGATCGCGATCCTGTCCCTGCTCGGCTCGGATGTAGCGCTGCTGAACGTTCTCTCTCCAGCGTGCCTTGGTAGGCTCCTCGCCGAAGGCCACGTCGGATACAATGGCATCGGGGGTATGCAAACAAGGAATCGCCAGCTTATAGAATTTCTTTTTGCAGGAATTGTCGATACGGACGTTCACGTCAATGGAATGACGGAGCTTGGAGAGCTTATAGCGCACAACCGCCTTGGAGGTTTCGTAGCCGAACACCGCCTCCACCACAGTACGAACAGCGCCGTCCTCCACGATGCGTACCGAAGGAATGACGTTGTCCAGCGCCGAAAACTGCGTGCCCTCCTCGGGAGAGAGCAAGGTAAAGCGGCCGATCCTGTTGTTCCACGAAAGGGAGTTCATGGTCCAGGGGTCTTCGTCGTCGGCGAACACGTCAATGGACAGCGCCCCCTCGGACAGATAACTCCTGCCGTCTGCTACCACCGAGTCGATAAGTCCCGTGGTCTTGCTGATGCGCACCTGCATCCCGCCGTGATCAAAGACAAAGTGACTGTCATCACCGCCGAGGGTGGGGGTGGGGGTGGGCTTGCGCTCGATCTCGTAGAGCTTGCAATCAAATCTGCTGACCTGCATGGGGGGCAGGGTGGCGTGGAACGCGACGCGCTTGCGCCAGTCCAGCGGGATGTTGGAGTTCTCCTTCTCCACCTGCGTAGGCAGGCAGGTGTCACCGCTGTATACGTCGCCAACCGTGAAGGTTCCCTTCCAGTTCTGGTCAGCCAGCATGAACTCGCACTCAAAATCCCCCTCTACGGGATAGGGATGGGGGTTGTAGGCAATAATGGGGATCTCACCGTCGGCAGCAGGCTTCTCACACGCGCTGAGGCGGAAGAAGGCGCGCGCCTTGATGCGGGAGAGAATCTCCAGGCCGTGATCCAGCATACGAACACACATTTCCTCCACGGGCTGAATCGACGAGCCGGGGATGGCATCGTGGAACTGGATGGTAAGCATATCGTACAGCACCTCGCCCAGCTCCCTCTCAGGGTAGGCGAAATCGGTGGTAGCCGCCAGTTGGGCGCACATCTTCTCGCACACGAACAGCTCGTTCTCGATCCGGCGGTACTTCTGCTTGATACGAACCTGGCTGGTGTAGCAGCCGGGCGCCCAGGTATTGAGGTCGCCGTGATGCTCGGGAAGCTCCATGCCCGACTCACGGACGGCGGCAAAATAGTCCTCGGGGGTGGAGTGAATGACGGTCACGCCGTCCTCACGGGCCCACACGTCCAGCTTTTCGTTGATATCCCGAATGTCCTTGAAGGAGGGGCCGCCACCATGGTTGCCCACGCCCCACAGGCAGATGTGAACGGGCAACTGACGCTCGGTTTGCTCCTTGACGTGGTTATCCACCTTGCCCACCGCGTTGCCACGGGGGGAATTGTAACCCACGGGAGAACGCGCGCCCGTGACGGTGGATCCGTCATAGCCCACCCACGTGAACACGTCGGCAGGCAGGGGACAATCGTTCTGCGAGGGGCGGACGAACATATAGCTATCAAAGCCCGATTTCGCCAGAATCTGAACCAGTCCGCGGGTGTGGCCGAACGGGTCGAAATTGATGGCGGTGGTGGGTTCGACATCGAATTTCTCCTTAAAATACCGTCTGCCGTACCCAATGTTGCGGACGAAGCCCTCGCCCGAGGGCATATTGCAATCGGGCTGGAGGTGCCAGCCGCCCATGATGTGCCACTTGCCAAGCTTTACAAGCTCCTGAATTTCACAAAACAGCGCGGGCTCATATTCCTCGACCCACATATACAGAATTGCCTCATTATGGCAGAAAATATAGGAGTCAAACTCGCGGCAGAATTTGGCCGCCACGCGGAAGGTAGACAGCGCCTCGGCAGCCCCCTCCTCCCACTCCCATTGCCACATGGGGTCAATGTGCGCATTACTGATCAGATGCAGTTCTTTTTTATCCATAGCAGTATTCCTCCCGATGGGAAATCAGCACCGAAGCGGCGACTTGGTCAATACTTGAATTGTACCATATTAGGAGGAAAAAGTCAAGACGAAAGATCGCTTTTCCGGCGCCGCGGCAATCACGTATTGACAAAATACGTACCGTGTGTTATAATTAGGCTGTAAATGTATACTGGAGAGGTGTACCCCAAAAATGAGACAGTTTCTTGCCCTGCTGCTCGCAAGCATGCTTTGTATATCAGTCGTTGGCTGTAAAACGGACAAGGGTCAGCAGCCCACGGATTCCGACGCGCCTACGGCGGCGGTCACAGCTCCTTTACCACCGCCGCCGACGGCAGCGTGTGGATGGTCTACCACGCCAACGAAACGTCGGGCGCAGGTTGGGACGGTCGCTCGATGTGGCTTGCTCCCATTACCTTTGACGCCAACGGCAATCCTTGCTTCGGAAAGCCCGAACGCATCGTGTATCTCCCCGTGACGGTGTAATATCATGTACACTCCATACTAATATAAGCCCCCAAAGAACACCCGAGGGTGTCCTTTGGGGGCTTATCGCTTTAGAGGTAGCCATCAAATTGGGGTTTATCTGGGAGAACGCCGGGGGAACTTCTTGCAAGAAGTTCCCCCGAACCCCCTCAAGAACCTTCAAAAATAT
>CAJGEA010000100.1 GCA_904502015.1 uncultured Clostridia bacterium
AAAGAAAGGTTTTGGTGGGGGTTCAGGGGGCAACGCCCCCTGATAACACTATCTACATAGGAGGTTCTTATGAAGATTCTTTTTGTTGGAGCGGAGGTTATGCCCTTTGCCGCCACGGGCGGTTTGGGCGACGTCATGGGATCGCTCCCCGCCGCTCTCAAGGCCAAGTACGGTGACGACGCCGACGTTCGGGTGATCTGCCCGCTGTACGACCGCGTGCCTGCCGCCACGGTGGCCGAGATGAAGACCGAGGCGGTATTCAACGTCCGTCTGTCCTGGCGCAACCTGTACTGCGGCATTCTGTCGCTGGTACGCGACGGCGTGACCTACTACTTCGTGGACAACGAGTACTACTTCAAGCGCGGCGCGCTGTACGGCCACGGTGACGACGGCGAGCGCTATGCCTTCTTCTGCCGCGCCGTGCTGGAAATGATGGCCCAGCTCGACTACTACCCCGACGTGCTGCACGCCAACGATTGGCAGTCCGCCCTCGCGGTGGTCTACCTGAACACCGAGTTCAAGTACCGCAGTGACCGCTACGCCGCCATCCGCACCGCCTTTACCATCCACAACATTGAGTATCAGGGTCAGTACGATTTCGCCATCCTGCAGGACGTGTTCGGCATCAGCCCCGAGCACTACACCATGATGGCGTACGACGGATGCATCAACCTCGTCAAGGCGGCCATCGAGTGCGCCGACCGCGTCACCACGGTCAGCCCCACCTACGCCAACGAGATCATGACCCCCACCTACTCGCACCGCCTGCACTTCGCGCTGGCGCGTCACAGCGGTAAGGTCAGCGGCATCCTCAACGGCATTGACACCACCTACTACAACCCCGCCATTGATGGCGAGATCTACGAGACCTACTCGGCCGACGCTATGGCCAAGAAGACCGAGAACAAGCTCGCCTTCCAGCGCGAGTACGCCCTGCCCGAGGACACCGACGCGCCCGTGATTGCGGTAGTTTCCCGCCTCGCCGCCCACAAGGGCATCGACATCATCGCGGGCATCATCCGCAACATCCTCAACTACCATCCCCGCGCGCAGTTCGTGGTGCTGGGTACGGGCGAGGGTCAGTACGAGCATTTCTTCCGTCAGCTTGAGCAGGATTACCACGACCGCGTGCGCTCCTTCATCCTCTACAACCGCGCGCTGTCCAAGAAGATCTACGCCGCCGCCGACATCTTCCTCATGCCCTCTCGCTCCGAGCCCTGCGGTCTGTCCCAGATGATCGCCTGCCGCTACGGCGCGATCCCCGTGGTGCGTGAGACGGGCGGTCTGTATGACTCCATCAAGCCCTACTACGAGGACGAGTACGGTATGCACGGCAACGGCTTCACTTTTGCCAACTATGCCGCCTCCGAGCTGCAGGAGCGCACCTCCGCCGCGCTGTTCCTCTACGAGCAGTCGCCCGACAAGTTTGCCGAGCTGCGCCACCGCGCCATGACCTCCGACTTCTCGTGGGATACCTCCGCTGAGAAGTACATGGACATGTACCGCGGGATGTAATTCCCGCGTGATCCCACACAAAACGCCCTCCGATGCCCGTACGGGCATCGGAGGGCGTTTTTGAATTGGTATTTATCGGCCACCTGCGGTGGGACGAACTCGGCTTTGCCGAGTTCAACAAGTTTTGCCGTTGGCAAAATTTAGCGCCCTAAAGTAGGTTGCCGTGCGCCTGCCATCCTACCCGATGGGACACGTCTTCAAATTGGTATTTGTCGGGCACCTGCGGTGCGGCTTTGGCTCGGGGGAGGTTTGCGTGTGCCTGCCATCTCACCCGATGGAACGGTTGTCAAATTGGGGTTATCTGTGGCGTTGCCACCATCCTTGCCTTATAGGGTCATCCTGAGTGCCGCTGCGTAGCAGCAAGCGAAGGATCTCATAAGGATATCATAAAAGGGACGGAGATCCTTCGCTCCGCCGCGTTACGGCTTCGCTCAGGATGACCCTCTAAGGTGGGTTATTCAAACAGACCGACAAATCCAAATTTGAAAACCCCTTACCTCACCACGCAGACGGTAGTGGGTGCGAGGGTGAGGATGCCGTCCGCAAGGGTCGCATTGCCCGAGGACAGAACGATCTCGGTGACACCCGCCACGGGGATCAGCAGATCGCCATCCCCACGGTTGGCGGCGATCACAAGGCGGTCGCTCTGATCCAATGCCGTGCGTATCGCAGTACGCTCATAGGCGATGTGGTGCGCGCCGTGAGACAGCACGGCGAAGTCACCGCCGCGAAGGGCGGGCGACTCGCGCAGGCTACCCAGCGCGCGGTAGTAGGCCAGCATATCGAGACGGTAGTCCTTGGCGGTCTCCGCACCCTCACAGATCTCATGCCACGGGAAGGGGGAACGGCAGAAGGGATCGTGATAGCCCTCCATGCCCACCTCGTCGCCGTAGTAGACCGAGGGAATACCGAACACCGTAAACTGCAACGTCGCCGCCATCTTGAGCTGCGCCAGCGCGGCGGCGCGGCGGTCTTCGGGCAGGCGGCTGACCGCCAGCTCCTCGTTGGGCAGAGAATGCTCCTCCTCGGTCGCGCCGAGATAGGTCAGAATGCGCTCGGTATCGTGGGTACCGATCAGATTCATCAGCACATCGGACACCGCGCGGGGGTACGAGCCGTACAGCTCGGTGAGGACGTTATAGAGCGCGTGACCGTCACCGTCACGCACGAAGGCTAAAATGCCCGTTCGGGTGGGGTAATTCATCACGCTGTCCAGCTGGCGACCGCCAAAATAGCGGCGGCGGTAGCCGTAGGCGATCTTGTCTGCCGCGTTCTCCCACACCTCGCCAATGATGACGGCATCTCCGTCGGCGGCCTTGACCGAGGCGCGGAGCTCATCCAGAAAATCGTCGGACAGCTCGTCGGCGACGTCCAGACGCCAGCCGTCAATGCCGAAGCGCTTGATAGCCCCCGCACACACGCCGTCCTCGCCCGTGAAGTAGCGGCGGCACTCCACGTCGCGGCGGTGGTTCAGACGAGGCATGATGTCAATCCCCCACCACGCCTCGTACTCATCGGGGAACCGGTGGAAGGTGTACCACGTGCGAAAGGGCGAATCCTCGTCCTGATACGCGCCCACCGAATCATAGGTGCCATAGCGGTTGAAGTAAATGCTGTCGTCACCCGTGTGGTTGAACACGCCGTCGAGAATGATCTTCATGCCCTTTTCCTTCGCCCGTTTCATCAGGTGCTCCATCGCGGCGTCGCCGCCGAAGCCGCCGTCCACGCGGAGGTAGTCGGCCGTGTCGTATTTATGGTTGGAATACGCCTCGAAAATGGGGCTGAGGTAGATGACCTTGACGCCGAGGGAGGCCAGATAGTCCAGCTTCTCAGCCACGCCCCACAGGTTTCCGCCGAAATGAACGTGGTTCGTCAGAGGCGCACCGGGGTAGTCGGGGTACTGGGGGATGCCGTTCTCCCAATCGGGATTCAGCTCCGCCCCGCGCTCGCCCGTGCGGTACTGCACGTCACCCGCGCCGCAGCAGAAGCGATCCACAAACACGTGGTACATCACACCCTCGCCCAGCCACGCGGGCACGCGGTAGTCGGCGGTGTGGATCAGCAGGCGAAAGGCTCGCCCGCCGCCCCGCGTAAGGGAGAAGTCCACGTTATTGATGCTGTCCGAAAACAGGGTGTCGGTGCTTCGCACGAGCAGGAGATTGTAGTAGAACAGCCCGCCCGCCTCGCCGCAAAGGGCGGCGGTATCCAGCGTCAGCTCAAAGCGATCGGTCTGGTCGTCCACCTCGCAACCGACAAAGGAGAACGGCAGATCCTGCGCCTGTCCGCAGTCGTGGGCGATGCGGAGCACCACGGCGGTCGCGCCCAGCGCGCGCGGGCAGGAAACAGCAAGGCGCAGTATCTCGCCGTGGGCAAACGCGCCGTAGCGGCTGAGATCCTCCCCTGCCCTCTCGCCCGTGCCCCACTTCTCAAAGCGGACGCGGCAAAGATCCTCTCGGGCTTCCTCTATGGGATACTTCGGTATCATGTGTTTGGTTCCTTTTCTTTCGAATTGCGGTTATGCAGGGGCGTTGCCCCTGCACCCCCAAGGGGTGCGCCTTTTGCAGGGGTTTCACCCCTGCACCCCACCAGAACCCTTTTTGAAAACCTCCTCGCGTTGCTCGGTGCGAATTTGCCTGCGGCAAATATCGCGAAGGGTTCTGGACTCCCAAAAACCTTAAAACATATATCGTGCAATGTTCTTGCAAATATATTTCTAAAGGTTCTTGAAGGGAGTTTGAGGGAAACTTCTTTCAAGAAGTTTCCCTCAAGGCGTTCTCCGAGCGTTCTCTCGTATTACTTAACCGGCTTGATGTGCCAGAAGCGGTCGGCGTACTCGCGGATGGAGCGGTCGGCGGCGAAGTGGCCCGAAGCGGCGGTATTGATCAGGGACATACGAGACCAGTTGCGGCGGTCGGCGTACGCCTTGATGGCGCGGTCATGCGTCATGCGGTAGGACTCAAAGTCGGCAAGGCACATATAGGGATCGGCCACGCCCTGACCGTTGAGCAGGTAGGTGGCGATGTCGGCAAAGGACTCGCCGCCAAAGCCCACCGTCAGCGCATTGACGATGCGGACGAGGCGCTCGTTGTTGGCATAGAACTCGCTGGAGCGATAGCCGCGCAGCCAGAGCTGCTCGACCTCGGAGGCGGTCAGACCGAAGATGAACATATTGTCATCGCCCGCCTCAGCCAGCATCTCGACGTTTGCGCCGTCCAGCGTACCGATGGTGAGCGCGCCGTTCATCATGAGCTTCATGCAGCCCGTGCCGCTGGCTTCCTTGCCCGCGAGGGAGATCTGCTCACTGATGTCGGCCGAGGGGATGAGGATCTCGGCGGTGCTGACGTCGTAGTTCTCAAGGAACACCACGCTGAGCTTTTCCTTGATGCGAGGATGCTGATTGATCTCACGGCTGAGCATGCAGAGAAGCTGAATGATGCGCTTCGCCATATGGTAGCCGGGAGCAGCCTTCGCACCGAAGATGAAGGTCTGGGGCTGGAAGTCCATATCGGGGTTGTCGCGCAGATCCAGATAGCAGCCAATGATGTTGAGCGCGTTGAGAAGCTGGCGCTTGTACTCGTGCAGACGCTTGATCTGCACGTCGAAGATGGAGTGGGTATCCAGCTTAACGCCTGTGCGCTTGTAGAGGTGATTGGCGAACGCGATCTTGTTGTCGTGCTTGATGGCGCGCACGCGATCCAGCACGCTGTCGTCGTCGGCGAACTTCTCAAAGTCGCGGAGCTGCTCGGGATGGTGGCGGTAGTCGGTGCCGATGCACTCGTCCAGCAGGCTCGCCAGCGCGGGGTTGGAGTAGCACAGCCAGCGGCGGTGCGCGATACCGTTGGTCACGTTATCGAAGCGGCCGGGGTACATACGGTAGAAGTCCTTGAACACGCTGTCCTTGAGGATGGTGGAGTGGAGCTTGGACACGCCGTTGACCGAGTGAGAGCCCACGACAGCGAGGTTGCCCATGCGTACCTGACCGTAGCCGATGATGCTCATCTTGGAGATGCGCTGCCAGTTGCCGGGGAATGCGTTCCACGCCTCGCGGCAGAAGCGCTCGTTGATCTCCTTGATGATGGCATAGATGCGGGGGAGCTTCAGGCGGAACAGATCCTCGTTCCAGGTCTCCAGCGCCTCGGGCAGAACGGTGTGGTTGGTGTAGGAGCAGATTTCCTTGACCATATCCCACGCGCGATCCCAAGGATAGAAATACTCGTCCACCAGAATACGCATCAGCTCGGGGATGCAGAGGGTGGGGTGAGTATCGTTGAGGTGGATGGCGACCTTATCGGGCAGGTTGTCCAGCGTGCCGTACACCGCCATGTGGTCGCGGATGATGCTCTGGCAGGAGGCCGAGCAGAGGAAGTACTGCTGAGTCAGGCGGAGCAGCTTACCCTCGTGGTGGTTATCCGAGGGGTAGAGCACCTTGGAGATGGTGTCGGCATGGGTGGATTCCTCCATCGCGCGGGCATACTGACCCTGCGTGAACAGACCCATGTCGAAGTTGTTCTTGATGTCGCGGCTCTTCCACAGACGCAGACGGCTGACACCCTGGCTGTCGGCACCCGAGATCATCATGTCGTAGGGAACCGCCTCGATCACCTCGGCATCGTCGTAGATGACCTCCATGCGGCCATCCTTCCACTCCTCGCGGATGTGTCCGCCGAAGCGCACGCGGAAGGTACGGTCGGTACGCGGCACGAGCCAGACCTCACCGCCGGGCAGCCACACGTCGGGCAGCTCGACCTGAATGCCGTCCACGATCATCTGCTTGAACAGACCGTACTCGTAGCAAATGGAGAAGCCGGTCGCGGGGTAGTCGAGAGAGGAGAGAGAGTCCATAAAGCAGGCGGCGAGACGGCCGAGACCGCCGTTGCCGAGGCCTGCGTCGGGCTCACAGCTATACAGATCATCCAGCGCAAAGCCCATCTCCCCCAGAGCCTCGCTGTACTCATCGTCCAGACCGAGGTTGCAGAGGTTGGTCTTGAGGGAGCGACCCAGCAGGAACTCCATGCACATGTAGTACACGCGCTTGCCGCCCGTCTGGTTGACCTTCTTCTTGAACGCGCCGCGCTTCTCGGTGAGAATGTCGCGCACGGTCATGGCGGTCGCCTTGTACATCTGCTCGGGCGTTGCCTCGGCGGCGGTGCAGCCGAAGTAACGGGAGAGCTTGACTTCCAGATTTTCTTTCACTTGAGCCGCGTTAGGCTTGAGATTCGTCATAACGATATGCCTCGTTTCTTTTTGGTATGGTAACGCCGTTTTCCATTCACCGTATCTCTGTTAGTATACGGCAAGCATGGGGATTTATCCCTCACGGCGTATGGCAATTTGTGGGGGAGACGCGCAGGGGCGTTGCCCCTGCACCCCACCAAACTTTCTTGAAAGAAAGTTTGGATCAAAGAACTTTAAAAATTGTGTTATGAAACTTTTTTCGGTATAACTTTTTCAAGTTTTTTGAAGTCCAGAAACTTTTTTCAAAAAAGTTTCTGGTGGGGTGCAGGGGTGAAACC
>CAJGEA010000101.1 GCA_904502015.1 uncultured Clostridia bacterium
TCCTCGGGCTCGGTGGTGGTATCCTCGGGCTCGGTGGTGGTATCCTCGGGCTCGGTAGTGTCCTCGGCTTGGGTGGTGTCCTCAGCCGCGGTGGTGTCCTCAGCCGCGGTGGTGTCATCCTCGGCGACGGTGGTGTCCTCGGTTACGGTAGTATCCTCGGGATTGGTTGCGGGATCGGTGGGATCCTCAACGGGGTTTGTCGTAGCGGTCGTAGCGACGGTCGTGCCCGTGGGCTTTTTGTCGCTCTTCTTGCTCTTGCACGCAACAAATGTCAGCGTCAGGCACAGAAGCAGGACGAACGCTAGCAAAAGAGCGTGGTTTCTCCTTGAATTCATAATTGAAAACCTCCTTTTTAATGCGTGCGAATTTGCGCGATGAAATTCGCAATTGGTTTTGAGGGGTGAAAGGTGGTTATGGCACAATACCCACAATACCACTATTCAAGTATATTCTACCACTTTTGCAAGTGGATTTCAATAGGGAAAGCGAAAATTACAAGAGATTTGTGAAAAATAAACAAAAACGAGGCGCGACATTATTGCAGGGTGCTTGATGACGGGCGTGGCAGGCGGGGGCGAGACGTTTGTTGTGCGCGAAAAAAGTCAATTCAAGCCGACGAAATCTCTCGATAAATCTCGGAAATAAACAAAATATAGAAATATAAATATTTCATTTACAAAAAAGATGCCGCAAAAATATTTTGGTTTATTTCAAAAATTCTCTTGACAAGGCGGGGATTGTGTGCTATAATGCGCACAATCGAATAAAAATAAAGGCTGTGACGAAGACGGTACGGGAGAAAACCCGCAGAGAGTCGGTGGTTGGTGTGAACCGACGGTGGCATCCCATGTACTTATCCCTTCCGAGCCGGAAGTCTTGAACACGGCAGCGCGTAGCGCGTAGTGCCGCCAGTAAAGGTTCCCGTAGATGCTGCGTCAGTGCATAGGAATTGTTGGATTCCGATAAAGTGGCGACCGTTTCCATAGGTCGCAATTTGAGTGGTACCGCGGATGTGACACACCCGTCTCAAAGTGTTTTGAGATGCGTGTGTTTTTTTGTTTTTATTCGTACATTTATGCCAAGGAGGAATGAATCATGGCAGCAACGGTAGATCTGAACAAGCTGGGCGAGGTAGCCCGCCGCATTCGCGAGATGCGTGAGATCTGTGGCTTTACCGTCGAGCAGATGGCGGAAAAGACCGAGGTAACGGCAGAGGAGTACGTCCGCTACGAGGCGGGGGAGATGGATTTCCCCTTTACCTTTATTCACAAGTGCGCGCTGGCGTTTGATATTGGCATTACCGACCTTCTCGAGGGGCAGAGCGCGAATCTTTCTTCCTATACTGTGACCCGCCGCGGCCGCGGCCAGCAGACCGCCAAGGAGGAGGGCATTGACATTCAGAATCTCGCCCCCCTGTTCCGCGAGAAGCTCGCCGAGCCCTACCGCGTGTGTTATGAATATAATGAAGAATTGCAAAACAAGCCCATCCACTTGACCAAGCACGCGGGCCAGGAGTTTGACTTCGTGCTGAAGGGCCGCCTCAAGGTGCAGATCGGTCAGCACATCGAGTACCTTGAAGAGGGCGACAGCATCTACTACAACAGCTCTACCCCCCACGGCATGATCGCCGTGGACGGCGAGGATTGCCACTTCGTGGCCATCGTCCTGCAGGGCGAGGCCATGTCGGATACCCTGGTGCAGGATACCCTGCGTCAGGCCAAGGTGTCCAAGACCCCTGCCGTCAGCGAGAAGTTCATCAAGACGGTGGAGAACGAGAACGGCAGCTTGCAGTCCATCGAGTTCCAGAACGAGGATTCCTTCAATTTCGCCTTTGACGTGGTGGACGCCATTGCCAAGCGCGATCCCGATAAGCTCGCGATGCTCCACATCTCCCGCGACTTGACCGAGCGCCGCTTTACCTTCAACGATATGAAGCGCGCATCCGCGCAGGCGGCCAACTACTTCAAGTCGTTGGGCATCAAGAAGGGTGACCGCGTCATGCTGGTGCTCAAGCGCCACTACCAGTTCTGGTTCGCCATCCTCGGTCTGCATAAGCTGGGTGCGATCGCCATCCCCGCCACCAACCAGCTCGTCAAGCACGATCTGGAGTACCGCTTCAACGCGGCGGGCGTGTCGGCCATCGTCTGCACCGCTGACGGCGACGTGGCCAATCAGGTAGATCTGGCGGCCGCTGAGGCTCCCACCCTCAAGACTAAGGTGCTGGTGGGCGGTGAGCGCGAGGGCTGGCACAGCTTCGACGGGGAGTTCCCCCTGTACAGCGCGCATTTCTACCGCACCGAGGATACCCCTGCGGGCGACGATCCCATGATCATGTTCTTTACTTCGGGCACGACGGGCTACCCCAAGATCGCGTGCCACAGCTACAAGTACGCGCTGGGTCACTACATCACCGCCAAGTACTGGCACGGCGTTTGTGAGGACGGTTTGCACTTCACCATCTCGGATACGGGCTGGGGCAAGGCGCTCTGGGGCAAGCTCTACGGTCAGTGGCTGGCTGAGGGCGCTGTGTTCACCTACGATTTTGACCGCTTCGATGCGGCGGTGATCCTGCCCATGTTCGCCAAGTACGGCATCACCACCTTCTGCGCTCCTCCCACCATGCTCCGCATGATGATCAAGCAGGATATTTCCAAGTACGATTTCTCCTCGGTGCGTCACATGACCACCGCGGGCGAGGCGCTTAACCCCGAGGTCTACCGCCAATTTGAGAAGGCTACGGGCCTGCAGATCAAGGAGGGCTTCGGTCAGACCGAGACCACCCTTTCCATCGCCAACCTCATGGGCGAGCCCCACAAGGTGGGCTCTATGGGTAAGCCTTCTCCGCTGTACGATATGATGCTGATGGATCCCGACGGCAATCCCGTCCCCGACGGTGAGACGGGCGAGATCGTCATCAAGGTGGGCGACAAGGCTCCCTGCGGTCTTTTCCTCGGCTACTACCAGAATCAGGAGAAGACCGACGAGGTGCTGCACGACGGCTACTACCACACGGGTGACACCGCGTGGTGCGACGAGGACGGCTTCTACTGGTACGTTGGCCGCGTGGACGACGTCATCAAGTCCTCGGGCTACCGCATTGGCCCGTTTGAGATCGAGTCGGTCATCATGGAGCTGCCCTACGTGCTGGAGTGCGGCGTGTCTGCCGAGCCCGACGAGGTGCGCGGTCAGGTGGTCAAGGCCAGCATTGTGCTGGTGAAGGGCACCGAGCCCACCGAGGAGCTCAAAAAGGAGATCCAGGACTACGTCAAGAAGAATACCGCGCCCTACAAGTACCCCCGCATCGTGGTGTTCCGCGACGAATTGCCCAAGACCATCAGCGGCAAGATCCAGAGAAACAAGCTGTAAAAGGATGTGCAGGGGGTTACCCCTGCGCAGTCGCCTCTCATAAGTCTCGATGTAACTATTTAGCCCCCCGTCAAATTGGGGTTTATCGGTGCCTGCGGCACGGCTTTGGCTCGGGGTTGGTTGTCACGCGCCTACCATCTCACCCGATGGGATGCCCTACGGGCGGCTCTTCAAATTGGGGTTTATCGGTGGGTTTGCGATACCCCAACAAAGCCTCCCTCCTGGGATGCCATCCTCAAGCGGATGCGGTGTCACGTGCAGCGTGACGGAGGGAGCCTGCGTAAGCGTTGGTCTACATAGACTTTTCGGCAACGCACTCTCCCCCACCCGCTACGCGGGAGCCCCCTCCCGGAGGGGGCCTCGGGTAGGTTGCCCTCACCCCGATAAATCCAAATTTGAAAATCAGCTGAATAGTTACGCCCTGATTTGTCGGTGGCGCATTCCCAAAAAATACAATTCAGAAAATGAAATTTTTTCGGGAAAACGGTTGACAAATCTGTTTAGTTGTGATACAATACCAATGTTAAAGACGTTGACGGAGAGGATTTCCGTGTACGGCTCTCAGAGAAGTGGCGGTTGGTGCGAGCCACGAGTACGGTACGGATTCAGTAGCTCCCGAGTCGGAAGGAAGAAAGTCGCCATGCGCCGAGGCGCGGGCAATCAGTAGACCCTTCCCGTATGGGCCGCGTTAGAGCCGACGGGTTGATAGACCCATGAGTGGCGGAGAGATCCGCAATTTGAGTGGTACCGCGGGTGCGTACAAGAATTGTATGCGTGCTCGTCTCAAAGTAACCAACTTTGGGCGAGTGCGCTTTTTGCGTTTTACCCTGCAGGGCAGGGCGCCCGATCCGTTACGGACTCAAAAGAAAGGTGGAACAGAACATGGATAACATGACCATGTCGGGCCTTGATTTTAAGATCAAGGAAATGGCAGGCCGAATCCGCGCTCTGCGTGAGATCGAAGGGCTTGAGCCCGCCCAGATGGCGGCAAAGACCGACGTTTCGGTTGAGGAGTACATCCGCTGTGAGAGCGGCGCGAGCGACCTCAACTTTGCATTCATTTACCGTTGTGCGCTGGCGCTGAACGTCAACGTCACCGAGATCATCGAGGGTTACAGCCCCACGCTGAAATCCTATACCGTCACCCGCGCGGGCAACGGTCAGAAGATCGCGCAGGCGCACGGCATGACCTACTACAATATGGCGTACGCCTTCCAGAACCGTATCGCCGAGCCCCTGTACGTGCGCAGCGTCTACAGCGAGGAGGCCCAGCACCGCGACATCGAGCTTACCACCCACGCAGGGCAGGAGCTGGACATCGTGGTGGAGGGTCAGCTCATGGTGCAGGTGGGCGAGCACACCGAGGTGCTGAACCCCGGCGACAGTATGTACTATGACAGTGACACCCCCCACGGTATGATCGCGGTGGGCGGTCGCGACTGCGTGTTCTACGCCATCGTACTCAACCCCACGGGCGAGCCCATCCCCGAGCTGGCACCCGCCGCTACGGTGGTTCCCGCCAAGGCGAGCCGCAAGGATTCGCCCGACCGTATTTACCACAAGTTCGTGGACGTGGTAGAGAACGAGAACGGCACGCCTACGTCGATCACCTTCAAGAACACCGAGAACTTCAACTTCGCTTTTGACTTGGTGGACGCGCTGGCGGACAGAGAGCCCGACAGACTCGCCATGCTCCATATCTCCCGAGACAAGACCGAGCGCCGCCTGACCTTCAAGGACATGAAGCGCGCCTCCTGCCAGTGCGCCAATTACTTCAAGTCGCTGGGCATCAAGAAGGGCGACCGCGTGATGCTGGTGCTCAAGCGCCACTACCAGTTTTGGTACGCCATGCTGGGTCTGAACAAGCTGGGCGCGATCGCCATTCCCGCGACCAACCAGCTTCAGGAGCACGATTTTGAGTACCGCTTCCAGTCGGCAGGCGTCAAGGCGATCATTTGCACCGCCGACGGCGATACCGCAAACCAGGTGGATATTGCCGCCAAGAACTGCCCCACGCTGGAGCATAAGATCATCGTGGGCGGAGAGCGCGAGGGCTGGCGTCCCTTCGACGAGGAATACACCCTCTACAGCTCTCACTACAAGCGCACCGCGGATGCCCCCGGCGGCGACGACCTCATGCTCATGTTCTTTACGTCGGGCACATCGGGATACCCCAAGATCGCGGCGCACAACTACAAGTACGCCCTCGGTCACTTCCATACCGCCCGCTACTGGCACAACGTCGAGCCCGACGGCCTGCACCTGACCATCTCGGATACCGGCTGGGCCAAGTCCATGTGGGGTAAGCTCTACGGACAGTGGCTGTGCGAGGCGGCGACCTTCGTCTACGACTTCGATCGCTTCGATGCGGCAGATATTCTGCCTATGTTCGCCAAGTACCAGATCACTACGTTCTGTGCGCCTCCCACCATGCTCCGCATGATGGTCAAGGAGGATATCTCCAAGTACGACCTCTCCTCGGTGCGCCACATGACCACCGCGGGCGAGGCACTCAACCCCGAGGTCTACCGCCAGTTTGAAAAGGCCACGGGCCTGCAGATTTTGGAGGGCTTCGGTCAGTCCGAGTCCACCATGATCATCGGTAACCTCACGGGCGCTCCTCACAAGATCGGCTCTATGGGTAAGCCCGCTCCCATCTATGACGTTGACCTGCTCGACGCCGACGGCAATCCCGTTGCAGTCGGTGAGACGGGCGAGATCGTCATTCGGGTGGCTAACGGCGCTCCCTGCGGTCTGTTCACAGGTTACTACAACTCTCCCGAAAAGACCGCCGAGGTATGGCACGACGGCTACTACCATACGGGCGATACCGCATGGCGCGACGAGGACGGATTTTACTGGTTCGTCGGTCGCGTGGACGACGTCATCAAGTCCTCGGGCTACCGCATCGGTCCGTTTGAGATCGAGTCGGTCATCATGGAGCTGCCCTACGTTCTGGAGTGCGGCGTGTCGGCTGAACCCGACGAGGTGCGCGGTCAGGTGGTCAAGGCCAGCATCGTGCTGGTGAAGGGCACCGAGCCCACCGAGGAGCTGAAAAAAGAGATCCAGCGCTACGTCAAGGAGCGCACCGCCCCCTATAAGTATCCCCGTATCGTGGTCTTCCGCGAGAGTCTGCCCAAGACCACCAGCGGCAAGATCCAGAGAAATAAACTGTAACTGTAACGATGAACTACCAAAACAAACGCTTAACCATCCTCTGCGGCCATTACGGCAGCGGAAAGACCAACGTCGCCGTCAACCTCGCCCTCGCCATCAAGGAGAAGGTCGAGCGGGTGACGGTGGCGGATCTGGATATCGTCAACCCCTACTTCCGTACCAAGGACAGCACCGAGCTCTTTGCCGAGCGCGGCATTGACCTGATCTGCTCCCCCTACGCCAACAGCAACGTGGACATTCCGGCGCTTCCGCAGGAAATGTACGCTCTGACCGACGATCCCTCCATCACCGCGGTGCTGGACATCGGCGGCGACGACCGCGGCGCGCTGGTGCTGGGACGGCTGGCA
>CAJGEA010000102.1 GCA_904502015.1 uncultured Clostridia bacterium
AGAGCCGTATGTCTTCCCGTGCCCCATCCCCCAAATTCCTTGGCTGGGCGGCGGAAACCCGCAAATAAATACCAATTTGTATTCAAAATTAATCAAATACGCCCAAGCGCGCCCCTTGATGGGGGCGCGCTTGGGATGGTTATAAAGTTGATGGGGGTTAATGTTGATCGCTGTGCTAGGCTTTCCGTTCGGCAAGATACTTGCCAAACCCATCGGATTCGATCTGCGTGCCGTCCGAGAGAATCCACAGAGCCTCCACGCCGTCCATGGACTGAACGAGCCCCCTGCCCTCTTCCACCGTCATACAGAACAGCGCGGTGGACAGAGCGTCCCCGTCGGCGGAGCTCGCGCAGACCACCGACACCGAGAGATACCCCTCGGCGGGCATGAGAGTTTCGGCATCGACGATATGGTGGTAATTCTTACCGTCCACGGTATAGTACCGCTGATACGAGCCGCTGGTGACGAGGGACTCGCCCTTGAGGGAAAGATAGGCGACGTACGGCCTCTCCTCCGACTCCTCGGGATTATTGATACCCGCCGTCCACGGCTCGCCGTCAGCCCTGATGCCCACGGTGCGGACGTTGCCGCCCACGTTGAGAACAAAACCCGTAATCCCCTGCTCTTCCAACGATCGTGCCACCATTTCCACGGCGTAGCCCTTGGCGACCGCGCCCACGTCCAGCGTCATTTTCGGATCGGAAAGAAAGACAGTGCCGTTTTCCGCGTCCAAGATCACGTTGTCAATATCGGTATGCTTCGCTGCCTCCGCAAGCTCCTCCATGGGGGGAAGTGCGGCGTTCCACGGCTCATCCAGTCCTGCCTCGCGGTAGTCGTGCCAGATGGACAGCACGCTGCCCATAGCGATATTCATGCGCCCGCCCGTCCTCTCGTGCATATCCTTGGCGTAGACAAGCAGATCCATGATCCGTGAGTCCACCTTGACCACACGGTGCGCGCCGTCCACCAGCTCGTTGATCGTGCAGAGATTTTCCATGCCCTCGTAGCGGTCGTATATGGTGAACAAGCGATGGTATTCGCCCAGTTCCGCGAGGATATCTGCCGTGATCCGCTTGAACTCCTCCTCGCTTTTGGCGTAGCCCGTGATGGTGGTCACGGTGTCAAAATAATCGAAGGAATACTCGGTAAACCGCTCGGGGGTCTTTCCCTCGCAGGCGGTCAGCGGCAGAGCCGCCAAAAGCCACACGACGGCAAGGAGCAACGGCAACATTCTCTTTCGGATACAAGCTCTGCGAGCCACGGCCCGCTCCTTTCCCCGTAATCAAACGGATTTATTTACCGATCTTGGCGGCCGCTTTGACAAAGCCGTCCACGGCGATGGTACAGCCCGCGGTCTGAAGATCGCTACTGCCTGCCAATACGGTGATCTCGGAGGGTATTTTACCAACGCAGGACGCGCTGAATACGTCAGCCTGCTTGTACCACTCCTGCTTGGCACCGCCGTAGGCAACCATGCCGTAGGCATCGCCCTGCTCACGCTTGGTTGCAACGGGCTTGGTCGCGTCAAAGGTGGACTTTCCTGCCGCATCAAAGGTAAAAGCAACCTCCACCGAGTCGGTAGCGGCGGCGGTCACCTTGCCCTCCGCGTCCACGGCGGCGGCAAAGAGGACGGTTTCGATCTTATTCTGCCCTGCGGTGTCCTCGGTGGCGTCCTTGGCAGTCTGCGCAGTGGAAACGCCGAGCCTGACGGTGTCCTTTTCGGTAGCTTCCGAGGCTGTGGCATTCGCAACGGCCTTCTCGACGGCTCTCGCAAAATCGGCCACAACGATGGTACAGCCTGCATCAATAACGTCCTGCGTACCCTTTTGCTCCGCGCCAACGAGCGCCTTGACCTCGGCGGCGGTCTTGCCCACGATCAGTGAGCAGAAGGCATCCGCCTGCTTATACCACTCCTGCTTGGCACCGCCGTAGGCAACCATGCCGTAGGCATCGCCCTGCTCGTACTTGGTGGCAAAGGACTCTTTCACCACGGCCTTGCCACCGGAGGTGTACTCCACCGTGCTGTCGGCGCAGTCGATGAACGCCTCCACGATCTTGCCTGCCTCGTCCACCAGAACGGCGGCAACCGTCACGGTCGCTTGTCCCTGACCGTTCTTGTCGGCGGTGGCGTCGGTGGCCTTGACGGCCACGTCAACGCCCAGACCGAGCTTCAAGGTTTTCTTGTCGGAGGCCCTGTTACAGGCGACCAGCGAAAGCGACGAGCACAAAACCACGGCGCACAAAAGCGCCGCGCCCAAGCGCGCCAAAAATTGCTTTTTCATGTTACACTCCTCGTATCAATGATGGTATGGTACTTATTGTATCGCACCATCCGCTCGATTATACGCGGAGTGCCCACGGCTTTTACGATTCAAGGCTTTAATGGAACGCGGACAACCGCAAACGCGCCGCAAAGCCCCACAAGCACACCCGAAACCGTGCCCGTGACCGCCAGAACGATCATGTAGTACCCGATCTCGGCGGTGCTGAGCAACACCATCGCCACGAGGATCTGCCCGAAATTGTGCAGAACGCCACCCGCGATGCTCACGCCCACGGTGGAAAAGAGGTTCGCCCGCCGCAGGAGAGCCATGCCGCAAAGGCTTAGGATTGCCCCTGCCAGACTGTATATAAAGGTCATGGGGTTGCCGAACAGCATGGCGACAACGGCGAGTCGGACGAGCGATACCGCCGCCGCCTCACGCACGCCGAAGCGGTAGAGAACGAAGATGATGGCGACGTTGGGGAGCCCCATCTTGATACCCGGTATGGCGGAATAGATGGGGGGAATCAGCACCTCCACGTAGGCCAGAAGGAGGGCGACCGACACGCACATGGAGAGTTGTGTCAGGTTGCGGATCTTGGATCGGTTGGATCTCACGGTCGCACGCCCCCTCTCATGAAATCACGTCGGGCGCATCCGACTGCGTCGAGTGTGTCGAGCGAACCGTGACCACCACGCGGTTGGGGAGGCACACGATGCTCTCACCGTTCCGCTTGATGGGGCGGTGGGCGGCGCAGATGCCGTCGGGACAGCTCGCCTCCTCCACGAACGCACGTCCGTCGCGGATGACCAGCGTATTGGAGCCGCGCTCGGTCACAATGGGCACGCGCGCGTCCCGACCAAGGGAGTAGGTACCGAACGGCTGTCCGTCCACCGTGACCTCGACGGTGTTCCCCTCGCCACGCAGAAAAAAGAAGGCAAGCCCCGCCGCCGAGACCACGGCAAGCAGAATGGCAACGAGCAGGATATCGTTGCGGAGTTTCCGTTTATCGCAGTTCATGGGCGAGCCTCCTTCCTTTCGCTTTCTTTTATTCTTCCACCAGATCGGGGAAATATACCATTTTCAGGCAGCCAGTGGGGCAGGAGGCGGCGCAAGCGCCACAGCCCGTGCACTTCCCTGCGTCCACGGTAGCCAGATTGTCGGCCACGGTGATCGCCCCCGTGGGGCATACCTTTTCGCACTTCTTGCAACCGATGCAGGCGTTCTTGCACGCCGCACGTGCCACGGCGCCCTTATCCTTGCTGCTACAATAGTTGGCCACCTGGGTTTCCTGCGGGATGATGGAGATGATACCCTTCGGGCAGGTCGCCACGCACATACCGCAACCCACGCACAGGCGGGTATCCACGCGGGCAATGCCGTCCTGCACGCAGATGGCATCCATCGGGCAGGCGGCGGCACAGTCCCCACACCCGAGGCACCCAAAACGGCACGCCGAAGGGCCGCCGTAGAGCTGGGATGCCGCGCGGCAGGTGTCAATGCCGTCATAAACCGCCTTTTGTGTAACCGCGTCGCACACGCCGTTGCAATGCACGAACGCCACCATGTCCAGCGGTTTTGCGGTATTTTCCACACCCAGAACGGCGGCAACCGACGCGGCAACGTCCTCACCGCCGGGGATGCAAAGGTTGGGAGCGGCCTCGCCTGCCGCCAGCGCGGCGGCGTAGTCATCACAGCCCTTATAGCCGCACGCGCCGCAGTTGATACCCGGCAGGCAGTCGCGTACCTTCTTTTTTCGCTCGTCCTCGGGGACGGAGAAAAAACGATCCAGCACGCAAAGAGCCGCGCCAAGCACCAGCGCCACGACAAACACAATGCCAACGGCAATGAAAATTTTCGTCATACGCAACCTCCTTTACGCGAACAGCTTATCCACGATGCCCGCAAAGCCCATGAACGCCAGCGAAATGAAGGAAGCAGCGATCAGGGTAGCCGCCAGCCCGCGGAAGGGCCTCGGAATCTCGCTCTCGTCAATGCGGGAGCGCAGACCGGCGAACAGCACCATTGCCAGCAGGAATCCAAGTCCGCATCCCAGCGCACTCACGATGGATTGCACAAAGGTAAAGCCGTCGTTGATGTTGTTAATGGCCACCCCCAGCACGGCGCAGTTAGTGGTAATGAGGGGCAGATACACGCCCAGCGACCTGTGGAGCGCGGGGGAGAAACGGGCCAGCATCAGCTCCAGCATCTGAACCAGCGCGGCAATGACCAGAATGAACAGAACGGTTTGCAGGTAACCCAGCCCGAGCCGATCCAAAAGGAGGCGCTGGATAGGCCACGTGACCGCCGAAGCCAACAGCATGACGGCGGTGACGGAAATGCCCATGCCCACGGCGGGGCCCAGCTTTTTGGACACGCCGAGGAAGGGGCAGATGCCGAGGAATCGGCTGAGCACGTAGTTGTTGACGAACACCGAGGACAGGAGAATGATCATAAGCTCTTTCATCACGCGCCCTCCTTTGCATTCGTCGCGTCTGCGTTTTCGCCGGACGCATCACAGCCTCCTGCCCGACAGAAGCCCGCCGAGGGGCAGCCCGCGCAGGAGAAGGACTTTTTCATGGGGCCCTTGCCGCTTGTCAGCACGTAGACCAGCGCGATCAGCAGTCCGTACACCAGCATACCGCCGGGGGCGGTGGCGAGGAAGCCGATCTTGTAGCTTTGCAAAACGGGAATGGCTATGCCCGCAAAGCTGGCCTTGCCCAGCACCTCGCGGACAACAGCCATAGCGGTGAGTGCCAGTGTAAAGCCCACGCCCATGCCGATGCCGTCCAGCGCCGACTTGCCCACCGAATTTTTACCCGCAAAGATCTCGGCACGGCCGAGGATGATGCAGTTGACGGTGATGAGGTCGAGGTACACACCGAGCATATCGTACAGCGCAGGGAGATACGCCTGCACAAGCAGCTTGACGATGGTGACGAAGCCCGCAATGATCACGATATAGCACGGAATGCGGACGTTATTCGGGATCACGCGGCGCAAAAGAGAGATCAGCACGTTTGAGCAGATCAGCACCAGCATGGCCGCGATGCCCATGCCGAACGCACCGAACACGTCGGTGGTAACCGCCAGCGTCGGGCAGGTGCCGAGGATCAGGATAAACACGGGGTTCTCTTTGAGAATGCCCCTTGTCAGAACCGACAAATTCGAATTCTTTTTCATGACTGCGCCCTCCCTTCCAAAATTTCTACTGCCGCGAAGCAACGTTCAATGGCCTTGAGATAGCCGTTATTGGTGATCGAATAGGTGGGGCTGCCCACAATGTCTACGTCCTTGTAGTCCTCTGCGGTCTTGCCGTCAAACTGACCGTAGTAGGATTCATCGCCGCACACGGCACCGTACCCACCGCTCTCTTGGTGAGAAACGGTCAGACACTTCAGAATCTTGCCGGCGGGGGTCATCACCACACAGATTTTAATGGGGATGTTCTTCGGCTTCTGATATTTTTCCTCGTCGCCGAACCACCCAAATCCCAGACCGTTGACCTCGATCACATAGTTACCCTCGGGTGTCTTCTGTACCGAGGTAATATTCTGGTTGATGCCGCTATCCGTCGTATCGACAGCGATATGCCGTGCGGCCAGCGCAGCCTTGCTTTGGGAAAGAGTAGCATCGGCATCGCTGACGCCCTCGGTCACTACGATACCCGTGGCATCGACGCCAACAAAAAGCTCCTCCGATGTCACATATACGAAACCCGCACCGTTCTTGGCCGTATAGATAAAGTCAATGGCGGCATTCTCATCGGCGATGGCTTGCTTGACGAACTCGTCAGCCCCGGGGAGCGCCTCCTTCAGGTTAGCATTGAAAATCTCTTCGGGGGTACGGGTATCAGCCTCACCGCCGCAGAGGATGATGGCGGCGCCCAGCGCGTCCTTGACCGCCGCGCGGTAGGCTTTGGTGGTCATGGTAGCACCCGTCACGGTATCCACGCCGTCAACCGTATCGATCCCCTGCCCCACCATGCTCGCGGCGTAGGATTCGATCGCCGCACCGCCGATGGAAGGGGTTTCGTTGTCGGCAATGCATTTCACACCCGTGATCTTGCCGTCGGCGCTGACACCGCACACGAGCACCATACCGGTGTTGTAGCCGCTGGTCGTCAGCTTGAATACGTGACCGCCGTTTTTCGCGCGGTACGCCTCGGTGACGGTAGCGGGAAGCTCGACCTCAGCAACATCAATAAGCTCAAAGCTGCCACCCTCGGGCATGACCTCAAGGAGGGCACTGTTCGCCTTGGAATTCTCGTTCTCCGCAATAATGGGCGCGGTGATCTCGTTGGTCACCGCCAGAAGAAACGTCATGACGGCGCAGATCGAGACCAGCACCGCCGTGCTTTTGATGAATTTACTCATGGCGAACACCTCCGAACACGCGGCGTCTCGTCCATACGTTGATGTAGGGCACGAGGATATTCATAAACAGAATGGCAAAAGACACACCCTCGGGATAGCTGCCGAAATAGCGAATGAGGCAGGTGATAAGGCCCGCGCCCACGCCAAAGATCAGCTTGCCCGCCGCCGTTGTGGGGGATGTAACGTAATCGGTCGCCATAAAGATGGCACCGATGAGCAGACCACCC
>CAJGEA010000103.1 GCA_904502015.1 uncultured Clostridia bacterium
ATAACAACCCATGGTAGGGGCGCACTGTGTGCGCCCGCGGGCGTTCAAAGAACGCCCCTACACCCTTAAACCAAAGAATATCTATACCCGATAAGGAATATTGCTGTTTTACCTGTAGGGGCGCCCCTGTGTGGGCGCCCCTGGGAGGCCACATAGGGCCTCCCCTACAGCGGCTAAATAAACACCCCGATAAACCCCAATTTGACGCGTGACTGAATAGTTCATCCGGATTCCTCGTGAAGCGGCTGTCGCTTTGTGCGGCGGTCGTCCTTTTTTGAAATGGTTAGATAAACTAACGGGTTGTGCAAAATGCCGAAAATGCCGTAAAATGATTGACAATAACGCGGCAGAATGGTATAATAAAGTGCTGAGGTATGGCTATATCAGCTCAAATGTTTTTTAGAATATACGACACGAGTCCCACAATCAAGAAAGAGAAGGTGATTTCTTATGAAACACAACCGAATCCGCCGCTCGCTATACATACCCGTACGGATTGCATTTCCGCTCGTGGCGGCATTGCTTTTGGCCGTGCTTGTGACGCTGGCTGCGTGTGATGTGACGAGTGGGCCGAACGATGCCCAGACCGAGGCACCCGACGTCACGCAGACAGAAAGTCTGACGACCGACGAGAGTACGACCGCAGACGGTGCTACGGACGCGACCGATACCACCGCCAAGCCTGATGACGAGAACACCTCGTTTGAGAGCGAATCGGATGGCGGCGTTGAGATCACGCTTCCCTCGGACGGTACCGATGCCACCTCCGACGTAACGGGGGAGGGAACGCAGGTCACCGAGCCTGACGGAACGACTGCTAAGCCCGACGATGCAACCATCGAGCCTGACGGAACGACTGCCAAGCCCGACGAGACCACCGCCGAGCTTGACGAGACCACCACTGAGTCCGATGATATTTTCACCGAACCCGATGTGTACAACGTGGATTTTCCCTCCATGTCGGATCAGTCGAGCTATAAGCCTAATTTCACGGATGCGGGGTACTACGGTCCCATCTTTCTGCTGGGTTACGCCGAGTATATTGACCTTGGCCACATGGATCTGTCCATGTATGACAAGGTTTTGATTCATTACGGTTGCGATGGCGGATTGGGGACGGAAGCTGCGTTTGCCGCCTTGAACGGCAACTTGCCCATTGGACTGAAGAGTACGGCAACTTCCTATGGTCAGGCCGGCAGCTACGATATGGAAGGCGATCTTGCGCACGCCAATATGTTCTTTAACCCCAACTCTTGGGCGAATGGCGCAAGATGGGTGGAAATTGACCTTACCGATGTTGATTACGAGGGTAACGTCTACTTAGCGCTGCATAACCCTGCGGGAACGCTGATTGCCATCTCGGCTATAGAGTTTGTGTTCGCTGAAGGCACTCAGACGGAAACGACCCAGCCTGAGGAGACCACGACCCAGCCCGAGGAGACCACCACCCAGCCTGAGGAAACCACCACCCAGCCTGAGGAAACCACTACCCAGCCTGAGGAGACTACCACCCAGCCTGAGGAGACTACCACCCAGCCTGAGGAGACGACTACTCAGCCCGAAGAAACCACCACTCAGCCTGAAGAAACCACTACCCCCGAGCCCGAGGAGTCCACCGAGATCGAGTTGGACACGGAGGCAGGCCCCGTCAATAAGCACCCCGGCAACTCGGCGCTCTACGACGGCGTGCTGATCTCCTCCGTACACGGCACGGGCAAGAAGGGCTTGGACGCTATGGTGTCTCACAGCTTCGTTCAGCTTTATAACAGCTCGAGCCGTGCAATCTCCCTTGCGGGCGCATCCCTCTACTACAAGACCAACGATGCATCCCCCTACGTGCAGTTCACATTCCCTGCGGATGCCGTGATTCCCGCAGGCGGCTACTATCTGGTGCGCGGTAACGCTCCCACGCAGGCCGTAGCCGATAACATCCTCGTCTCCATTACCAACTACGATGCCGAGTGGGACGTGTATCTGGACAATAAGGAGGTTCGCATCCTGCTCGCTCCCTCTGGTTGGATGATCGGCATCGACGAGAACATCACCGCTTTCACCGACGCCATTTCGGTCTTTTATGCCAGCGAGCTGAACGCTCCGGATTCGGTGTATGCCATTGATAACCTCTCCCGCTCCAAGATCGCGGTGCGTACCGCGCTCAAGAAGTACAGCGGCTACCACATCGTCAATTTGTCCAAGTCTGCGACCGACGAGATCAAGCAGGCAACCCCCGTTAACTCTAAGGGACAGACCAACACCGTGCTCGGCTCCATGATCAACGAGGTGCTGTTCTCCAAGCCTGCGGGTATCTACGCCAGCGGCTTCAGACTTGAGCTGTCCGCCGCCTCGGGCTACACCATTTACTACACCACCGACGGCAGTGATCCCACCAATCCCGCCAACGCGGCGCGAAAGAAGTACACAAGCTCGGTCAGCCTGACCATTACCTCCTCCATGGCGTGGGGTCAAACCACCAACATGTGGGGCAGAAATCCTTCGGTATCCAAGCAGGTGGGCGGTCACGTCATCAAGGCGTACGCTACCAACGGTACCACAGCTACCCCCGTATTTACCAATACCTACTTTATCACGAATAAGCTGGATTACGGCGTGTCCATCATGTCCATCTCCATGCCCGCGGACAAGATCGTGGGTACAAACGGCTTCTACAGCAACTACAATCCTACGGGTGTTATCACCGATACCCGCCCGCGTGGTCTTGCCGTCATGGAGGTCTTTGATGAGAACGGTAAGCGCGTCGGCCACTCCAACGTGGAGCTGGCGGTCAGCGGCAACGGCTCGTCGGGCTTTGGCATGAAGTCCCTGCGCGTCTACTACAAGAACTCCAACAATCTGGAGGGCGGTATGGATGACGATCTGGATTACGATCTGTTCCGCGGTCTCGCCAAGGATGCAGACGGCAATCCCATCACCTCTTTCTCCCGTCTCCTGCTCCGCAACTCGGGTAACGACTGCGGCCACTCCTACATCCGCGATGCGTATATGCAGCGCGTCAGCGCAGGACTGAATATCGACACCATGGCATCCGCCTCGGTGCTGGTGTTCATCAATGGTGAGTTCTGGGGCGTGTATAACGCCCGCGAGCGTTACAGCCCCGAGTACGTCGAGGATCATTACGGCGTGGATAAGGACAACGTCGCCGTTCTGGAGAACGACTACTGGGCGCTGGTGTCTGAGGGAAGCCAAACCGCTCCCTTCCTCGTATCCTCGGGTATTGAGGGCGACCAGGACTCCTTCAACGCGTTGACCGAGTACATTATTCAGAACAATCTGTCCTCCGCTTCGGCATACCAGTTCGTGTGCAGCCAGATGGACATCGACTCCTTCATTGATATGTGGGTGATCCGCATGTTCTTCAACGCACGCGACTGGCCCGAGAACAACATCAAGGTGTGGCGAAACCGCAACGCGGATGATCCGTCGGGCTTTGATACCAAATGGCATTTCACTCTGCTGGATACCGACATGGGTATTGCCTACTACGAGGCGGGCCACTGGGCGGATACGTCCGAGAACATGGATTACATGAGTGCATTCATGAACAGCGGCTCCACCATCGGACAGATGATGCGCAGTCTGCTGAAGAATGAAACCTTCAAGAACAAGTTCATCACCCGCTACTATCAGGTGGTCACCGAGCACTTCTCCGAGGCGCGTCTCAGCGCCATATTTGAGGAGATGTACGCAGAGAGAAACCCCTTGATGTCCCTGCAGGCGGGCCGCTGGGCGTGTGACGGCGCTTCCGTCTCCACCTGGGAGAGTGACGTGGCGGATATGCGCTCCTTCATCGCCAACCGCCGCAATACGGCTCTCAATTCGCTTTACAGTTACTTTGGTATCAACGAGAACACCATTCTCAACATGATCGAGCCGCGCATCACGCTGAACGTCCACGATAGCCGCGCGTCCGTGACCGTGAACGGCAAGAACGCGCAGAACGGCTACGTGCTCAAGATCACGGGCAACAGCCTGAAGGTGACGGTCAACGCCACTGCCAAGGCGGGCTACGTCGTCACGGGTATCGCATTTACCGATGCCAACGGCGTGACTCGTATGGTGGAGGGAACGACGGCAAGCTGGACACTGTCCACCGCGGGTACGATTACCGTCTATACCCAGCGTGAATCCACCCCCGATAGCTTTGCGAACGGCAAGCTGGTGGCGGGCGCGACCTACATGTTCTTCCTGTCAGGTGACGGCGACCTCTACGCATGGGGCGATAACCGTCACGGTGCGCTGGGACTCGGTACGTCGGGCGGCGTTATCACCACCCCCACCCTCGTGATGACGGGCGTTGCCAAGGTGGCTACCTCGGCGGGTAACGACTATGAGAACGGCACCTCGCTCTTCTCCACCGCGATTCTGACCACCGACGGTCGGGTATTGACCGTGGGTAGGAACTCCAGCGGTCAGCTCGGACGCAACGGTATGACCGATTCCTACCAGCTGGCGGAGATCAGCTTCAAGGGTAAGGTCAAGGATATCAGCATGGGTCACGACCATCTGCTTATCGTGGATGAGAGCGGCAATCTGTGGGGTATCGGTGCCAACAACTACGGCGCGCTTGGCCCGAACGGACAGGGCTCCAGCGTGACCACTTTCCAGAAGATCGCATCGAACGTCGTGTCTGCATCGGCAGGCCGCCGCTCCACGGTGTATATCGGTACGGACGGCGTTCTGTACGGACTCGGCGACAACCGCTGGAAAAAGCTTTCCCAGTCGCTGGGCGACGTAGTTTCCACGCCCGTGGCGTTGATTCAAAACGCAGAGTTCGTGGATTCGGGCGAGCATCAGGTTCTCGCCGTCGATGACTACGGCAACCTCTACTATGCGGGCTGGCGTACGTTCGATTCCTTCCATCAGGGTAGCGGCAATAATCCCACCGTGCGCCGCGTGATGGGCGGCGTGGTCAAGGCAGACGTCTACTTTGCCAACATGGTGGTGCTGGATGAGAACGGCATCGCCTACGTGTACGGTCTCAACCAGAATAACGGACTGGGTGCATCTGCCGTGACTGGAGGAAAGCCCAAGAAGATCCTCGACGGCGTTGTGGACGTTGCCGCAGGCTACGGTTTTACCGCCTACCTCATGGAGGACGGCACCATTCTCGTGCAGGGCGATAATTCTTTCGGCCAGGCAGGAAACGGCACGACCAGTACCGTGGTCAACCTGACCGAGGTGGTCTTCTGATTCTCCAAAAGTCATGTAACACAAATAACCGCACCGAACGGCCCGTGAGGGTCGCTCGGTGCGGTTTTGTTATATAAGAGGGGAACCCTTGACGGGCAAGGGTTCCTTTGAAAAAACACAAGTCGCAGTCCTTTTTTCATTGAGATCGTACTTTAACGGTCACGCAACTGTTCTTTCCATCGATGGTTATGTCAATCGGATAATTGAGAAATGTATAAAACAAGCTGTGCAGGGTGTTGGAATCTACCACCAAATCACCATTCGCAATGTCGCAAACGTAATGGGAGCTGCCGGGGGCACAGATCAGGTAGTTTTCGTTCGAGCCTTCTCTTGTCAGCGTTTTTTCGGAAATACATATTTCATATTTTACGTCATTGCAGAGAAAATAAGCACGGTCTTTACCGTCGGGGGATAGGTCAAAGCCCAAGGCGGAAATCACGTCGCAAAGAGGAAGCGTGGCGTATTCGGGGTATATGGTTGTGTGCTTTGCTATGGTTTGCCCTTCAACGACAAGCGCACCTTGCTTTCCTTTATCTGATGTATTGTTTTCGCAAGAAACAAAGGTGCATAAGAGCATCGCCGCGAGAATAAGGAACATAATTTTTTTCATAGTGGCAATCCTCCTTGCCAATACCTCTTTTTCTCATTATACCACAAAAAAATTATCTGTCAAGCACTGTGCTGTCGCTCGCGTTCAAATCTCTCCCGCCAACGAAAAAAGGACACCGTATGGTGTCCTTTTCGTTGACTTAAACGTGATAAAAGGTGTCTAAACGAGGGAAAAACGAACAAAAGGTGTCCGTTACCTTATGATATCTTTTAAGAATGAATTGTTCCATTCCTTTCGATAAGTAGATATTTCTATCTTTATTCGTTTTAAACAGTTTCTTGGGTTTTCTGAGAGAATAATCGGAACATTATGCAGCGCATCCGACAAATCCTCAAAACGCTTATAGTTTTCATCTTTTAAGCAAACCAACAGCTCTGCAAATCCTGTGGACAATATATGATAAGCAGTTTCTTCTTTGATAACTTTTTGCCCGTATGTGTATACATTGTTTGCTTGAATCCAAGCGAGTTGCTCAATATCAAGGTTTTCTATTTCTGCAATCGAGCGGCGAATTATATTGGATTCGATTAAATTATCCACTTGGGGCGATTCTAACAATGCTTTTATAGTTTTGGCAATCTTCTCGTTAAACGTATTTGATGGATCGTTTCGAAACGATAGCAGCACTGCATAAATATCATAAAAATCATAATTTAGCAATAACAATATAAATCACCTCCACTAGAAGTATATCATAATACTTACGATATGTCAATGAAGTAATCGTGTCCAAATCACGCCAAAGGCGTGTATATCATCAATGCGTAGCATTGTATATCACCAACACGAAGTGTTGTATATCATCAAGCCGCAGGCAAGATACACGCTGGCGCGGGTACTGTCAAGTATTTTTCGCAAATTCGTCTCTGTGAAAAATGAAGTTATGTGCCGAAGCTCGGCAATGGAGCGGCTACGCTCCGCTTATTTGCTCGCGAGCATCTGCTGACGGCGGTGTCAAGGG
>CAJGEA010000104.1 GCA_904502015.1 uncultured Clostridia bacterium
AAAGCCCCCGACACCCCCATAGTTGAAATCCCTACTCACCGCAAACCCCCAGTTTGTCGCTTGTTCAAAAAAAGGTCGGGGTGGCAAAACTTAATGCCAAAAGATCAGCGCGATGAAGAATCCCACCACGCAGGTTGCCGAACCCAGGAGGAATTCGCGCAGGGTATGGCTCTTGCGGACGAGGGACGCCCAGAGGATCGCGCCCCAGAGCGCGATGCCCGCGATGATGCCGCCCATACCGAGGAAGTAGCAGGTCAGCACCAGCGGCCCCGTCACGCTGCACCCGTGTCCGCTGGCGCGGATTCGGATGACCTTGTTGATGAAAACGAGCAGGACGACCGACAGAAGGTAGGCGGTGTAGATCAGCATGAGCCCCGTTTCCACGTGGGCGAGGAGTCCGTACAGGAACACCCCCGCGTAGCCCGCCACCGACAGGTACATGGCGAGGGAGCGCTGGGCCGCGCGCCCGCCCTTGTGGACGGCAGGGATGGCGACCGAGAGGGGGTAGGCAAGCACGGGGAAGATCGCGAGCCCCACAAGCGAGGCAGCAAGATCCACCCACGAGCGGAACATCTCCCCGCGGGCGAAGTAAAGAATGAGGATCAGCCCCGCGACCATGACGGGCGGGACGGTGATAGTGCGGATCGCCTTGGCGACGGCGAGTGCCGCGCGGGGGGCGGCGGGTGTATTTTCAGACATGAAAACTCCTTTGGTGTGGGGATGTTCAGCGGATGCCGAGGCGAGTGTTGTTCATGGTGTACACGGGGGTATAGCAGAGCTCGCCGACCAGAGCGGCGAGGCGGGCGCACACGGGGAAACACTCGGTGTGATGATGCCCCGCCGCGACCAGGTTTATACCCATATAGGGCGCGTCGCACAGGAAGTGGTGGCGCGCCTCGCCGGTGACGTAGGTGTCCGCCCCTGCGGCGATGGCGGCGGCGATATCGTCCTCGCCCGCACCGCCGAGCACCGCCACGCGGTGGACGGGACGGCCTGCGTCGGCGTATTGCACGGCAGGAACGTCCAGTGCGGTTTTTACATTGTCAATAAAGGCTTCAAGCGGCATGGCCTCGGGGAGGTTGCCCACCCGCCCGAGGGGGGCTTTGGCGGGGTTGTCATCCGTACCGAAGGGGGTGCAATCCTCCAGCCCCAGGAGCGCGGCCAGCGTATCGTTGACGCCGCCCTCAGCGGCATCCAGCCGCGTGTGGAAGGACATGGCGGAAACGCCCGAGGAGATCAGGCGGATGACCTTGCGCGAGGCGGTATCCTCCCCGTCTACGGCCTTAATGCCGTGAAAGAGCAGGGGGTGGTGGGTGATCAGCACGTTGCATCCCATGGCGATAGCGTGCTCCACGGCATCCTCGGTGGGGTCAAGCGCGATCAGCACACCGCGCACGGGGGCATCGGGGTCGGGGCAGACGGCGAGGCCGTCGTTGTCCCACGGGCAGGAGAGGGAGGGCGGGATGCGCGCCTCCAGCGCATCGTACAGTTCACGGATCGTCATAGCTACCTCCTTATGCATCAATGGAATTGCGCAGTTCAAGCAAATTGTTGAGCAGCTCGTCCTGCGCAGGGGTATCTTGCCCTGCGGTGCGGCGGGCATCGCGCGCGCGTTGCTCGGTTTGCATGGTGCGCTCGATCAGTTTCGCGTACAACGCGCGCTGATCGGGGGATGTGTAATGGTCAGGTGAGCCGACGTACAGCTCAGCGTGTGAGAGGGTGGGCGTAGGGGCATCCCCGCGCGGCTCGGCGCAAACGGTCTGGTAGAGGCGGTGTCCCTCCTGTGAGAGGGCTTCGCCGATGACGGACATACCGTGCTCGATGAGAAAAGCGCGGAGCTTTTCGGCGTGGGTCATGGGCTGGAGGATGAGGCGGCGGTCGCCCGTGAGCGCCCACGGTGAGGCCTCGAGGATGGAGGCGATCAGCTCACCACCCATGCCGAAAATGATGATGTCGGTGGGATCATAGGCGTCCAGTCCAACGAGCCCGTCGGTGCGGATGGGGAGGATACGGTCGGACAGCCCTGCCTCTGCGATATGCTCGACGGCGCGGTCAACGGGGCCCTGGTTGATGTCGGCGGCGATGGCGGCGATGCTCACGCCGTTTTTAGCCGCCACGGGAGTCAGTATCCCTGCCTCGCAAAGATGGATGGGCAGGTAGGCGTGGTCGGTGCCCACGTCGGCAAGCAGATGCCCCGCACGGACGTAGGGGACGGCGGTCGCGAGGCGGGGGGATATGGTAATGGACATGGAGATTTTCCTTTCTGGTACGAATCTTCAATGGAAATTCTGAACCGTGCTTATCCTCTCCGTCATGCCTGCGGCATGCCACCTCCCCCAAAGGGGGAGGCTCACCAAAGGCTCTCCCCTCGGGAGAGCTCCCGCGAAGCGGGTGAGAGGGCCCAATGAGCTCAATGCTTCTTTGGAGAATCGTATTAGGGACGTAAAAAGAATAAGGGACGGTCACCCTCGGCGAGAACCGACGGTGCGACCGTCCCGTGGATATTACGCTTCGTCTGCGAGGTGGGCGTTGATCTTCTCAACCAGCTCGTCGGCGTCGGTGCCGTGAACGGCGCACGCCTGCTCGATGCTCTCGCCGCGTGCCGAGGGGCAACCGAGGCAGTGCATTCCCATCTCAAGGAAGAAAACGGCGGTATCGGGGGCGGCATCCAGCACGTCACCGATAATGGATTGCTTCGTAATCTGCATAGCTTAAAAACCTCCTTATACGGTTTGCTACTATTATACTATGCTTTTCCCCCTGTGTCAAGGGATTCGGGCAAAATTGCACCGCGCGTGCGGTCGGGAATTACCGCCAGAAATCAAACGTGCGCTCCAGCCGCAGGAAGGCCTCGGCGAGGTAGCCGTCCCGATACATATAATCGTAGACGAGCGCGCCGTTGACGATGAGGGACAGCACGGCGGCGACCACGAAGGCGTGGTGCATAATGCTCTTCGTCTGCCGCTCGGCCACGCGGGCGTAGAGCAGGTAGAGGATGGCCGCGCCGCCCAGGATGAATTGCCAAGCAAAATCACAGCAGTAGCGCACGCCGTAACCACTCTCCCAGATGGAAAAGATGATGATAAAGGGAATGATCAAGCAGGTGGGGACGAGCAGGCAGAGGAACTGCACGCGCTCCTGCTTCGTCATGGTTTTCCACGCAGACACGGCGCCGAAATAGCCCAGCGAGGGCAGGGCGCGCCACAGAAGTCCCACGGCGTTGCGGTTGGCGACGAAGTAGTAGCCGTTGACGCTGAGGGTGGAGAAATTGGAGAGAACGTAGGGGAACTCGGTGGTAATTTTGGGAAAGGCAAGGATAAAATTGTAGAACCCGATCATGGCGAAGTCGGTGTGGTACTGCGAGCGGGTGAAATCGTTGATGGTCAGGGAATATTGGATGCCGAAATCCAGGATCGAGCCGAACCGCGCGTAGTTGTAGAGCATCTGGATGCCGCCGATGACGGCAAAGCACACGGTGGATGCCAGAAGGTAGCGCACGGTCGCTCCGCGATCTTTCGTTTCGCGGCGGTGCTTGACAAAGCCGAACACGAGGAAGATCACCGCCGCGATGCAGTACAGGGCGAGGGTGGGGCGGCAGAGCACCGCCATGGAGAGGCAGAAGGTGGCAAGCACGATGTGCCGCAGGCGGATGCGTCCTTCTCCGATCACCCGCGAGCGGAGCAGGAAGAAGAATCCCGCCGTGGTGAATAGGAAGCCTGAGGTCTGGGCGATCTCGTAGAAGTTGTTGGCAATGAAATTGTACCACACGCCCGAGGAAAGCTGCATGATGAGCAGGGTGCAGAGCAGCATGCCCGTGGAGATCTTCTTGCCGAACAGCTCGGCAAACTCCAGAAAGAGCAGGGAGAGGAAGATGATGCCCAGTGCGCCGAATAGCAGGATGGACTCGGCGGCAGGGAAGTAGTAGCCCGTTAGGGCGTGGTAAGGCAGGTAGAGGAGCAGGACGGGGGCGATGCCGTAGTAGGAGTAGTACTTGCCCTCAAAGAGCAAATGATCCCACTTGCAGGTCACGCCCAGCGCGCTTCGCGCGCTCCAGTCGTAAGGGTTTTCCATAGCAAGCAGCTCAGGTGAGGGCTCGTCCAGAAGGGACACCTGCCCCGCCTCGAAGGCGTCCACGATCTCTTGGGTGATCTGGTTGCCCCGCGTGTTGAGAAAGCCCGTGGAGATGCCGCCCGTTCGGTCGTAGCGGCTGGCAAACGTGAGGGCGACCGAGCCCGCGACCAGCACGAGCGTCATGACGAACACCGCGCGGCGGAGGAATTTTCGCCCGTCATCCTCACCGTAATTTTTACGCAGAGCGGGCAGGGTGCAAAGGGCGTACACCGCCATGCATCCCAGCACGAACAGGCAGAGGCGCAGGGCGGAGAATTGCAGGGGGACGTGCTCGTTGAGAGATACGCCCTTGACCGTAAAAGCGGTTTCTTCGGGTGCGGTCAGGCGGATGCGCAGGTCGCTGACGTCGCCCGAAAGATCCAGCACGATGAAGGAAGAACGCCTGTCACCGCGGATGACCTGCCCGTCCGCCACGGAGCTTCGCCAGGAGGCGGCCTGGGTGACGTCCTTGGCGTCGATCTTGATATCCACATAGTCGGTGCCCTCGGGCAGATCCAGATCCAAACGGAGCGTACCCACTGAGCGACCGATTTCGGAGAGCGTCAGCGTGACCATCTTCTCGGGGATGGATGTCAGCGTGTCGCTTTCCACGCCCGTGACGGTGACACTGTCGGTGTCGGCTTGCAGATCCACCCGGGTGGCCTCGTAGTCGCCGAACAGCAGATGGAAGGAGTGGAAATTGCACACCAGCACCTCTCCCGCGACGGCCAGCACGAGCAGGACGGCCGCCACGCGGCTCGTGCGTTTTTGCTTGGGGAGAAAAACCAAAAGCCCTGCCAGCGCGGCAAGGCACAAAAGATAGGGAATGATGCCGTATATCTGCACGACAAGCTCTCCTTTCTTGTGGGAACAACTTTGCAGGGGCTCGGCCCCTGCACCCCGCCAAAGAAACTTTTTTCAAAAAGCTTCTTTGGAATCTTGAAAAATCTTAAAAATAATTTTTAAGGTTTTGGGAGGTCTTGAAACCTTCGCGATATTTGCCGCAGGCAAATTCGCACCGAGTGCCGCAGCGAGCGGCACGAGGAGGTTTTCAAAAAGGTTTCAAGTGGGGTGCGGGGCAAAGTCCCGCAAAAGCACAGCGGTTCTCGGGGGCAGGCCCCCGAGAAGGAAAAATCAGTTCAGGCCCAGCAGAGCGCCGCCGATGATGCCGGCGTTGTTCTTGAGGGTGGCGATGCGGATGTCGGTGCTCTTGACGATGCCCTGACCGTAGACCTCGGCGCGGATGAGGGGGAGGAGGAGGTCGAGGAGGTAGTCACCCTCGTTGGAAACGCCGCCGCCGATGGACAGCACCTCGGGCTGGAAGATGTTGATGATGTTGACGAGTCCCTGCGCCAAGTAATAGACGTAGGTGTTTACCACCTCGCGGCCTGCCTCGTCGCCCGCGCGCATGGCGTCAAACGCGGTGCGGCCGCTGACCTTGCCACTCTTGGCGACATAGTCGGTCATGACGGTGGCGCGGCCCGCGGCGGCGCACTCGTCCAGCTTCTCCTTGGTCATGCGGATGAGCGCAGTGGCCGAGCTGTAAGCCTCCCAGCAGCCCTTGCGGCCGCAGCCGCAGGACGCGCCGCCCGCCTGAATGACGATGTGGCCCAGCTCGCCGCCGGCGTAGTTGAAGCCCGAGATGACCTTGCCGTCAATGATGATGCCACCGCCGACGCCTGTGCCCAGGGTGATCATGATGGAGTCCTTGGCGCCCTTGGCGGCACCCGCGACGGCCTCGCCCCAAGCGGCGGCGTTGGCATCGTTTTCCACGAAGACGTGGGGGGCAGGGAAGCTCTCCTTGATCTTGGCGCAAATGGGATACTTGCGGAAGGGCAGGTTGCAGGAGTACTCGATCACGCCGTCGTCGTGGTTGGCGATGCCGGGGGCGGCGATGCCTACTGAAGCAATCTCGGCGGCGGGGATGCCCGACTTCTCGCACAGCGTGTGGCAGAGTGCAGCCATGTCGGCGGCGATATCATCGGCCGAGCGGTCGCTGCCCGTGGGGGTGCTGGCCTGGCAGATGATCTCGTAATTTTCGTTGATGATGCCGGCGGCGATGTTGGTGCCGCCGAGGTCGATACCGATGCGATACATATTGTAATTCTCCCTTGTGGTTGATATTTGTCCGTTGTGTACGCGCCCTGCACAATGGGGGGCGCGGACGAATCTACTTTATATTATACCGCGATTGGGTGAGTTCGTCAAGTGGTATTTGTATTTTTCTGCCGCCGCCGCCGAATTTATTCGTGGTGCATTCCTCTCGTTAAATTGCTGTTTATCGCTCTGCCGAGCGCCGCCAGCCAAGGAGATAAAGGGGAGGGGCAACAGAAACCAAGAAAATACCTGTTGCCTTGTCAGGGGAGGGGGAAAAGGAACTACGGCGTTTGAGATGGTCCTTTTCCTCCTCCCCCGGATACCTGCGGTAAACTCAAAAAATATCCATCACACAAAGATATTTTTATTATTGTTATTGCGAACCTTCTTGCGGCTACCGCCGCGCGTCAGAGGGCGTTCCCCCCTCCGACACCGCCCCCTTGGCTTTCTTGTGTCGGGGGGGGGGG
>CAJGEA010000105.1 GCA_904502015.1 uncultured Clostridia bacterium
ACATGCAGTTCGGCGGCAACGACCAGTGGTCCAACATGCTGGGCGGCACCGAGCTCATCCGCCGCAAGCTGGGCAAGGATGCCCACGCCATGACCATTACCCTGCTCCTCAACTCCGAGGGCAAGAAGATGGGTAAGACCGCATCGGGTGCGGTATGGCTGGATCCCAAGAAGACCACTCCCTACGACTTCTACCAGTACTGGAGAAACGTGGAGGACGCCGACGTGCTCAAGTGCATCCGTATGCTGACCTTCCTGCCTCTTGAGCAGATCAACGCCATGGACGCATGGGAGGGTTCTCAGCTCAACGAGGCAAAGGATATCCTTGCCTACGAGCTGACCAAGCTGGTTCACGGCGAAGAGGAGGCCGACAAGGCTCGCGCCTCTGCCAAGTCCCTCTTTGGCGGCGGTGACGGCGCAGACGCGCCCGTGCTGACCCTCGCCCCCGAGGATTTCTACATGGACGGCCGTTGCGACGTGCCCACCATGCTGGTCAAGGCGGGCTTTGCCAAGTCCAAGTCCGAGGCGCGCCAGGCCATTCAGCAGGGCGGTGTCACGCTGGACGGCGAGAAGGTCACCGATCCCAGAATCACCTTTGCTCCCGCTGATCTTGCGGGCGGCAAGATGCTCAAGAAGGGCAAGAAGAATTTTGTAAAGGTTACGGCGGAGTAACGACCGCGACACACAGGGGTACGGAAATCCGTCCGCGTGCAGATCATACCCCGTCCCAGCGAGGCCATTCGCATATTGGCTATGGGGCGGGGTGTTTTTCATAGCGCACCCGCGCAAAGCTACCTCAGACTACCCCAAATACAAGTTATCGAAAAGGAATACCATGGAACAAGCTAAACTGGACCGTATCAACGAGCTGGCCCGCAAGGTCAAGGCGGGTGAGACGCTTACCGAAGCCGAGCTGGCCGAGCGCGCCGCGCTCCGCACCGAGTAC
Source organism: uncultured Clostridia bacterium (assembly GCA_904502015.1). GTDB lineage: Bacteria > Bacillota > Clostridia > Oscillospirales > CAG-272 > CAMEON01. The sequence continues at coordinate 946 of CAJGEA010000105.1, forward strand.
ATTCGGGAATTTCGCGCATCCATGACGGGCATTCTGGACAATACTGTCATCGTTCGCCCCGACGGCACGCGCGAACAGGTCAGGGACAAAAATACGGGTAGCAAAAAGTAATATGAACGTATACGAATTTACGCGAGGGGACTTCCCACTTACGCTGACCACAACCTCCCCCGAGGAAACCGAGGCAGTGGGCGCGGCGCTCGGGCGGCTGTTGGATGCCGACAAGCAAATGCCCCCCTACGTCGCCATGTACGGCGACCTCGGCGTGGGCAAAACCGCCTTCGTGCGCGGCGTGGCATCGGTTCTCGCGCCCGGGCGGGCAGTGCGATCCCCCACCTTCGCGTTGGTCAACGAGTACCGCGCGGCGGGGCAGCGGCCACTCTTTCACTTCGATATGTACCGCATTGAGGACGAGGACGATCTCTACTCCATCGGCTACGACGACTACCCCGACAGAGGGGTGTGCATCGTGGAGTGGTGTGAGAAGATCCCCTTTGCCCTGCCCGAGCAGTTCATCGAGGTGTGCATTGAAAAATGTCCGCCTGAGGCAGAAAAGCGAATCATTCACATTTCACGTAAGGAGGAGTACGCATGCTGATACTGGCATTGGATTCCACGGCGCTTTCGGCATCGGTCGCTCTGTGCGAGGACGAGGCGCTGATCGCCGAATTCACGGTCAACACGGGGCACACCCACTCTGAAACTCTGCTCCCTATGGTGGAGGCCGCTTTGAAGATCGCAAACCACACGGTGGATGATATCGACCTCTTCGCCTGCACGGCGGGCCCCGGCTCTTTTACGGGTGTGCGCATCGGCGCCGCCACGGTCAAGGGTCTTGCCTTTGACAAGAACAAACCCTGCATCGGTGTTTCTACATTGGAATCATTGGCGTACAACGGCGCAATTCCCATGGACGGCAAGGTCATTCTCTGCCCCGCCATGAACGCGCGGCGCTCTCAGGTCTACAACGCACTGTTCGCCTGCGAGGGCGGCGATGTGATCCGTCTGTGCGACGATCGTGCGCTGGCCATCTCCGAGCTGCTCAGCGAGCTGGCAACTATGAATCTACCCGTGTACCTCATGGGTGACGGCGCAAGTCTCGTCTACGAAGCACAGGGTGACCGATTCGATGGAAAGCTCCGTATGCTTCCCGATCGGCTGATCCACCAGAGCGGATACAACACCGCCATGTGTGCGCTGAGGCTGTGGCGTGACGGCGTGCGAACCACCGACACCGAGCTTACCCCCGTATATCTCCGCCCCTCTCAGGCCGAGCGAACCCGCGCGGAAAAGCTGGCTTCGGAAGGCAACGCATAATTACATCACAAACGAGGAAATTATCATGGAAATCAAAAAGATCGTTATGGGCTCCGACCATGCCGGCTTCGGGCTCAAGCAAAAGGTAAAGGCGCATCTCGAGTCCCGCGGCATTGAGGTCATTGACGTGGGCACCGACACCCCCGAGTCCTGCAACTACACCATCTACGCCGACGCACTGTGCAAGGTCATTCAGAGCGGCGAGGCTTCCCTCGGTATTCTCGTGTGCGGCACGGGCATCGGAATGTCTATGGCCGCTAACAAGCACGCGGGTATTCGCGCCGCGGCTTGCGAGAACACCTTTTCGGCACGCATGACCCGTATGCACAACGATGCCAACGTGCTTTGCTTTGGTGAACGCGTAATCGGCTACGGACTGGCGTGCGATATGGTGGATCTGTTCATCGACACCCCCTTTGAGGGCGGCCGCCATCAGGCCAGAGTCGATGATATCAACGCACTGGACAAGCGGTAATATCCCATCAAAAAACCGACTCCAACGGCATTTTCACATACAACCGAAAGGAGATCGCCCAATGGATCGCAAAACGAAAGTCAAACGCCCCGTAACCCAGACCATTGCGGGCATTCTGCGCGCCGTGGCGGGCACGCCCGACCCCAAGAATTTCACATCGGCCGTCATTTGCGCGGCAGGCAGCTCTACGCGATTTGGCGGGGATACCACCAAGCAGTTCGTGGAGCTGGACGGCATCCCCGTTGTGGTGCGTACCCTGCTTGCTTACGAGGCCGCCGCCTGCGTCCACGAGATCATCGTGGTGGCGAAGGAGGACGAGATCCCGCTCTACGAAGGCATAAAAGAGCGCTACGGCATCACCAAGCTCACCCGCGTGGTCAAGGGCGGAGAAACCCGCCAGGACTCGGCGCGCATGGGCTCGGACGAGGTGGACAAGCGTTGCCGCTTCGTGGCCATTGCCGACGCGGCGCGGTGTCTGATCACCCCTGCCGAGATCGACAAGGTCTGTCACGCCGCCTACCAATGGAACGCCGCCTCGGCGGGTATCAAGGCGACCGACACCGTCAAGATCGTGGACACCTCCGCCTTCATTGACTCCACCCCCGATCGCGCCTACGTCTGGATGGCTCAAACGCCCCAGATCTTTGCCCTGCCCCTCTACCGCGCCGCCGCTTACGCCTGCCGCGACGAGGGCTTTAAGGCAACCGATGACAACCAGCTCGCCGAGCACATCCGCGTGCCCGTCAAGATGGTGGCGTGCAGCCGCGAGAATATTAAGATCACCGAGGCGAGCGACCTGCTGTTTGCCCACGCGGTGCTGGAGGCACGCCGTCGCGCCAAGGAGGACAACGAAGCATGAGAATCGGACACGGATACGACGTCCACCGCCTCACAGAGGGACGCGACCTCATCCTCGGCGGTGTCAAGATCCCCTACAAGCACGGCCTGCTCGGTCACTCGGATGCCGACGTGCTGTTGCACGCCGTCATGGACGCCGTGCTGGGCGCTATGGCAGAGGGGGACATCGGAAAGCACTTCCCTGACACCGACCCCGCCTACAAGGGGGCGGACAGTCTGGCTCTGACACGCGAGGTTGCCGAGCTCATGCATCGCCGCGGGTACACGCTGGGCAACGTGGATGCCACCGTGATCGCGCAAGCACCCAAGCTCGCACCCTATATCCCGCAGATGAGGAAAAACATTGCCGATGCGTTCGGCGTGGCTGTGGATGCCGTCAACGTCAAGGCGACCACCGAGGAGCATCTTGGCTTTACGGGATCGGGTGAGGGTATTTCCGCCCACGCGGTATGTCTTTTGCTCTGATATCACACATAAAAAGCCCCGAGGTATGCTCGGGGCGACAGTACCGATGCCGCACGGGATCCCAAACACACGTCCCTTCGTTTTTCCATTCGCCCGTGGGCAACGACACTTATACCCCATATTATGCTTAAATTCGACACAACGTTCTCGGTCGCGGACTAAAGCCCACCGAGATCGGAAAGGATCTGTTATGCTGTATATCGCTCCCTCGCTGCTCGCCGCCGATTACGCAGACCTTCGAAATGAAATCGCTCGCATGGAGGATGCGGGGGCAAACTACCTGCACCTCGACGTCATGGACGGTCATTTCGTGCCCAACATCAGCTTCGGTCCCGGGCTGATCACCTCCATCCGCAAGCACACCAATCTGTTTTTTGACGTGCATTTGATGATCAGCGAGCCGCTGCGCTACGCCGAGGCATTCGTCAAGGCGGGAGCGGACATCATCACCTTCCACTACGAGAGCGTGGCCGATCCGCTTGCCACCATCAAGGCAATCAAGGCAATGGAAATCCCCTGCGGCATTGCCATCTCCCCCAAAACGCCCGCCGAGGCGGTCATGCCCTTTGTCGGCGTGGTGGATATGATCCTCGTCATGACGGTGGAGCCCGGCTTTGGCGGCCAGTCGCTGATCCCCGAGACGCTGGACAAGGTGCGCGCTTTGCGCCGCCAGGCCATCAAGATGGGCATTGACCTCAACATTGAGGTAGACGGCGGTATCAATGAGGACAACGCCTCCTACTGCACCGAGGCAGGCGCGAACATTCTCGTGGCTGGCTCTTCCCTCTTCAAGACCAAGCGCCCCCGCGGCGTGATGCAGAAGATGCGCGACGCCGCCCGCGAGCATCCCTTTCTTGGTTAATCCGAATTGATCTTACTAGAAACCGCCCGACGGACTCGTCCGTCGGGCGGTTTGCTATTTCCCTCTCAGGCACCTGCGGCGCCAGCTCTCCCAAAGGGAGAGCCTTCGACCGTGGAACGAGCTCGGCAGATCAGCCTCCCACCTTGGGGGAGGTGGCACACCGAAGGTGTGACGGAGAGGGTTAATCAGAATTTCGTATCCAGCTCGTCGGGGTAGCGGACGTCGATGAAGGCGGTATAGCCCTCCTGCTCAAGCTTCTGCTTCTGGAATCCGACGTTCTTATTCATCTTCTGCACGAGGACGATCTTGCCTTCGCCGCGCAGGACGTTGCACTTCTGCTGGAGCTTTGCCACGTCGCCCGATGTAAACGCCTTGCCATAGAGCACGGCGACCTTCTCGCGGCTGCCCTCTGCCTTGAATTTCTTGTCCAGCAGAGCGCCGACCAGACGTTCAAAGCCGATGGAGAATCCGCAAGCGCAGGTGGCATTGCCCGTGAAGTTGCCGATCATGTTATCGTAGCGGCCGCCGCCCGCGATGGATGAGCCCTTGAAGTCCTCGGACTTGATCTCAAAGATGGTACCCGTGTAGTAGCCCATGCCGCGCACGAGGGTGGGATCGAAGGAGAGATTGAACTTGCCGTCCGACATGAGGGCAACGTTCTCAAAGATCTGGCGGATGTTATCAGCCACGCCGGGCTCCATGCAATCACCGAACGCTTCGTCCACATAAGTGAAACGATCCTCAGCGGTGAGGAAGCCGTGGAAGATGGTCATATACGCCTCAACGGCCTCGGGAGCAAAGCCCGAATCCAGAAGCTCCTGCTTGACACCCTCCTCGCCAATCTTATCATACTTATCAAGGATGATGAATGCCTTATTGTAGTCCTCCTCGACAAAGCCCGCCTTCTTAGCCATACCCTTCAGCACGCGGCGGTCGTTGACGAGAACGGTATTGCCCTTCACGCCCACGCTGTCAAGGAACAGCGAGGTGACGTAGATCAGTTCGCTTTCGGCGGTGTTGGAATTGTCTCCGAGAATGTCGATATCGCACTGGGTAAACTGGCGGAATCTACCCTTCTGGGGACGGTCGGCACGCCACACCGAGCCCACCTGCAGGGACTTGAAGGGGGCGGGCAGGCTGCCTGCGTTATTCGCATAGTAGCGAGACAGCGGCACGGTCAGGTCGTAGCGCATACCCGAGTCGCACAGAGAGTCGGGATCCGAGCCGTCAAACGCCTCGGTGAGCTTCTCGCCGCGCTTGAGCACCTTGAAGATGAGCTTCTCGTTCTCGCCGCCCTGCTTGTTCGTGAGGTTCTCGATGCGCTCCATGCAGGGCGTCTCGATCTGGGTGTAACCGAACGAGGTGTAGATATACTTGAGCTTTCCGAGCAGATACTCGCGAATCTCCATCTCAGCGGGGAGAATGTCGCGCATACCCTTGACGGTTTCTTTGATGAACATGGTGTATTTCCTTCCGCATAAAATCAATATAAAGGTATTATACCATAATTCGCTTTATTTGTAAATAGGATTTTGAAAAAACGTGCTCGGGTTTCGGTCTGCACGTTGCTAACGACGCAAATTGATTTGTGACGATTTAGCCATGCGTCAAATTGGTATTTATCGGTGCCTGCGGCACGGCTCTGAATCGGGGTAGGTTAGCATTCGCCCCACCATTTCACCCGATGGGATTCCCTGCGGGCGGTTGTCAAATTGG
>CAJGEA010000106.1 GCA_904502015.1 uncultured Clostridia bacterium
CGACACCCCCACACAATAGCAACTTTAACCCACCGACAAATCCAAATTTGAAAACCACTCTGCCCTCGGGGGAGATGGTCGGCGCGTGGCAACCTGCCCCGAGCCGGAGCCGTGCCGCAGGCACAAATCCAAATTTGAAAATCAGTGAATGACTATGATATTTTTCTTCATTATGCTTCCGTTCACACGAGGTTCAAAAAAGCATGGTATACTACAAAAAAAAGGGTGCCAATCCCTGCCCCAACCCAATATTCAAAAGGAGATTTTCCATGTTCTCACATAAGCATCTGTCTTTTCTGGCAGCCTCTCTGGCGTGCGCCTGCCTGCTCGCCGCCTGCTCCAACTCCGACGGTGGCTCCGACCAAGCCGCAGACACCACATCCAACAGCACACATGCCGAAAGCGTAATCCCGACCGAGCCCGAGGAAACGACCGACACCGCCCCCGAGTCCGATGCGGTCACCGAGGAATCCACCGAAGCAAGCTTCGAAATCGAAATTGGAATCGAAACGGAGACCGATACCGAGACTGAAGCGGAAACCGAGCCCGAGCCCTTCCCTCCCGCCGTTACCTATCACACCATGCCGCTGTGGGGCAAGGACGATACCACCAGCCGTCTGGCCATTCTGGATTACCCTGAGGAGGCCGAGAAGGCTGACCGCATCGTGTTCCAGATCCTGCCCGCCGACACGAGCAACGGCAAGCATGTCGATGCCCACACCGTCTTTGTGGACGGTGAAAGTCACATCCTCGTGCTGGCCTATACCCACAAGGAAACGGGCGATTACAGCATCGTCGTCCTTCAGGAGAGATCCTACACCCGCGAAACCGCTACCGGAGATGAGCTGCGCGTTGTGGAGGCCAACTGCTACCGCCTCGGTTGCTCGAATACCCTCATTCCCATCACGCAGGAACAATTGGCGTATGCCACCACTTACAACGGCGCGGGTCACACCCTCTCCTACACCGAGCAGACCAAATTCAGCCAGTTGGCGACCGCCACGGCACAGCTCAAGAACATCCAATACACGGGCGAGCATCTGCTCAGCGGTGTCAACACCGAGGAGTACGAGTTGACCGTGCTCTTTTCCCTCGCGGACGGCGAAACGAAGATCAACATCCCCTTGACCGAGGTGCCCACCTTCTCTTGGGGCATCGTGGAAAAGTACACCAGCGTGAAATAATGAAAGAGCGGCATCGCGCGATTTGCGCGATGCCGCTCTTTCGACGCCGTGAAGCCTCGCCTCACTCGGCAGAAGGGCCTCAGCCACTATTTCAAAAAGTTTTTTAAGGATTCTCAAGGTACGTTTTCTCGAAAAAGTACCTTGAGTTGGGCTTGGGGCAACGCCCCAATATAATCATCAATCCGCCAGTGTGGCCGCCATGACGGCCTTGATGGTGTGCATGCGGTTCTCGGCCTCGTCGAAGACGATGGAGGCGGGGGACTCGAACACCTCGTCGGTAACCTCCATGCAGTCAATGCCGAACTTCTCGTGGATCTGTCGGCCGACCGTCGTACCGAGGTCGTGGAAGGCGGGGAGGCAATGCATGAAGCGGCACTGCTCGCCGGCGTTCTGCATGAGCGCGGATGTGACGCGGTAGGGGGTTAGCTCCTCAATGCGCTCCTGCCATACCGAATCAGGCTCACCCATGGACACCCACACATCGGTGTAGATGACGTCCGCCCCCTTGGTGGCGGTCATGGGATCCTCGATGAACTCCAGAACCGCGCCCGTTTCCTTGGCAACCGCCTCGCACTGCGCGACCAGCTCGGCGTTGGGGAAATACTTACGGGGGGCGCAGGCCACAAAGTGCATACCCATCTTGGCACAGCCCACCATGAGGGAGTTGCCCATATTGTAGCGAGCGTCACCCATGTAGACCAGCTTCTTGCCCTTCAGCTCTCCGAAATACTCACGGATGGTGAGGAAATCGGCGAGGATCTGGGTGGGGTGGAACTCGTTGGTCAGGCCGTTCCACACGGGAACGCCGGCGTAGCGGGCGAGATCCTCCACGATCTCCTGCCCGAAGCCACGGTACTCGATGCCGTCGTACATACGGCCCAGCACGCGGGCGGTGTCGGCGATGCTCTCCTTCTTGCCGATCTGCGAGCCCGTGGGATCGAGATAGGTGGGATGCATACCGAGATCGGCCGCCGCCACCTCAAAGGCGCAACGGGTACGGGTACTGGTCTTCTCAAAGATCAGCGCGATGGACTTTCCCTCGCACAGACGGTGGGGAATGCCCGCCTTTTTCTTTGCCTTCAGCTCGGCGGCCAGATCCAGTAGCGCCGCGATCTCAGCGGGCGTAAAATCAAGCAGCTTCAAAAAGCTCTTTCCATGAAACGACATAATGGTAGATCTCCTTTGGATTATTGGATATAGGAACGACTGCATTTCCCCTCTCACCCGACTTCGTCGGGAGCTCTCCCATGGGGAGAGCCTTATCAAAGCCTCTCCCTCCGGGAGAGGTGGCGCGCGGTAGCGCGACGGAGAGGGTGGAATTACGATCGAGTATTAGCAATGGCTCGCCAGCTCGGCGCACACCGCCTTGACGGTGTCAATGGCCTCGGTCAGTACCGCGTCGGGGATATTGAGCGCGGGCAGGAGGCGAACCTTGTGCTTGGCGGTGAGGCAGAGTACGCCGCGTGCCATGCAAGCCTTGACAACGTCCCCTGCAGGGGCAACCGTCTCGATACCGACCATCAGACCCATGCCGCTGACCGACCGGATGCCCTCGCGGCCCTCCAGCGTCTCACGGATGAAGTCGCTCTTTCTCCGCACATCCTGCAAAAAAGCATCGTCCAGCCGCTCGATAACGCTGATCGCGCCCGCGCAGGCGACGGGATTGCCGCCGAACGTGGAGCCGTGGTCACCGAAGCCCAGCACGTCCTGCACCTTTTCGGACAGAAGCGTCGCGCCCAGCGGCAGACCGCCGCCGATACCCTTCGCGGTGGAAACCACGTCGGGCTGAATGCCGTACTGCATATAGGCGTAGAGGCTGCCCGTGCGGCCGTTGCCCGTCTGCACCTCGTCGATCATGAGCACGATGTCATGCTCCTTCGCGTACGCGGCAACCTTCTCGACGAACTCGCGCTCCAGCGTGAGCACACCGCCTTCGCCCTGCACGCATTCGAGAAGAACGCCTGCCGCCTTGACCGACTCGACGACGGCGCGCCAGCCCTCAAAATCATTGGCGGGGGCATGGACAAAGCCGGGAGTCAGGGGTTGGAACAGCTCGTGGTAGTGATCCTGTCCCGTGGCCGCCAGGGTGGTCAGGGTGCGGCCGTGGAAGCTGTTTTCCAGCGTGACGATGGTGTAGTGATCCGCGCCCTTATGCTCGGCGGCGTACTTGCGCGCCACCTTGATGGCGCACTCGTTTGCCTCGGCACCCGAGTTGCAGAAGAACACCTTGCTCATACCCGTGCGGGTGCAGAGCATTTCGGCAAGGCGAGCGCAAGGCTCGGTGTAGTAGAGGTTGGACATATGCTGAACGCGGCCGAGCTGAGCGGTCACGGCGGCGATCCACTCGTCGTCGGCAATGCCGAAGGCGGTCACGCCGATGCCCGATCCCATGTCGATGTAGCGGTTGCCTTCGCTATCATAGACCTCACTTCCCTTTCCCGTGACGATCTCGACGGGGAAACGGTTGTAGGTATTGGCCACGTATTGCTTATCTTTGGCTTGGATGTTGTTCATGATCTGATCCTCACTTTCGTTTTTTGGTGGCGGGACGGGATGCCTTCATGCGTGCACGGTGAGCCTTTTTCTTCTCTGCCTTACGGCGGCGATCCTTTCGCCATTGCTTGAAGTCGTCCAGCATATAACCCTCGATCCTTCGGCCCGTGTACCGCTCAATCAGTTTGCGCGCGCGGCGGGTGCGGATCATTTCGGCCTTTTTGTAGAAGCAGGGCTTGCCTGTCGGTTTGCCACGAATCCGAAACACATCAAAGATGTACGGGATCGTATCGGTGGTCGTATCATCATATTGAATCTCCACTCGGGTCACCGTGCGCCACGGAATATACTCACTTGAAAATCCGAGCAGATAAAAAATCCGCAGACCCTCGTCTGTCATGATATAAAAGCAGGGAAAAAACAAGATAAAACCCACGGGCATAAGAGACAAAACAGCAAAAAACACGCCAAAGCCCATCTCGCCTTCGGTAAAGCAGACTTGGCAAGTGAACCCGATAAATAGTTCGACCAATAGGAACACCAAGGTCCGCCGATCCAAAAACAAATGTTTCTTTATCTTCATTTTTGAAGGTTCTTGAAAGGGGGTGTGGGGGAAAACTTCTTGCAAGAAGTTTTCCCCCATCGTACTCCCCTTACGCGTTCTCCCCAACCACCATGCTACCTGCACCTTCGTCGGTGAGGAGCTCCATGAGGATGGCGTGGGGGATGCGGCCGTCCATGATGGTGACGGTGCGAACGCCCGAGTTGATGGCATCGATGCAGCAGTCCACCTTGGGGATCATGCCGCCCGAAATGACGCCCTCAGCCTTGAGCTGCTTGGCCTCGGGAATGGTGACGTTGGTGATGAGGGTGGAGGGGTCGTCCTTATCGCGGAGGATGCCCGCCACGTCGGTCATCATAATGAGACGAGCCGCGCCGAGCGCGCCCGCGATACGGGCGGCGGCGGTGTCGCCGTTGATGTTGTAGGAATTTCCCTCGTGGTCGCTCGCCACGGTGGAAATGACGGGAATGTAATTCTTCTCCAGCAGGTCGGTGATGGGCTTGGCGCGCACCTTGGTGATCTCGCCGACGTAGCCCAGTCGCTCGTCCTTGATTCTCGCCTCGATGATACCGCCGTCCATGCCCGACAGACCAACGGCGTGACCGCCCTTCATCTGCAGGAGGGTGACGAGGGATTTGTTGACCTTGCCCGCCAGCGCCATCTGCACGATGTCCATAGTTTCCTTGTCAGTGACGCGCAAGCCGTCCACGAACTTGGGTTCCTTGCCCAACTTCTTCATGAGGTCGCTGATCTCGGGGCCGCCGCCGTGTACCAGCACGACCTTGACACCGATCAGCCACAGAAGCGCAATGTCCTCCATGACCTGCTGCTTGAGTTGCTCATCGATCATGGCGTTGCCGCCGTATTTAACTACAATGACCTTGCCTACGTACTGCTTGATATAGGGCAGAGCCTGGGTCAGCACCTCGGCGCGCTGGGCATTGGAAAACATATTGTCGTTCATGATATCTTCTCCTTTAGGAAACGATTTGCAGGGGCATCGTCCCTGCACCCCACCAACCTTTTCTTGAAAGAAAAGGTTGGATCAAAAGAACTTTCCGCAATTCAATTTATTAAGGTTTTTGAGATTCCAAAGAACTTTTTTCTGCGATGTTCACATCGCGAAGTTCATTTGGCGGGGTCAAGGGGTGGAACCCCTTGATAAGCCGTTCCCTTACGTTCTGTAGTCGCCGTTGATCTTGACGTAGTCGTAGGTGAGATCACAGCCCCAAGCGGTAGCGGAGGCAGCGCCGTCGCCCACAGACACGAGGATCTCGATCTCGCGCTCAAGCAGGATCTCCTTGGCGATCTCCTCCGAGAACTCCACGCCCGCGCCGTCGCGGCAAACGAGGATCTCACCCTTGGGGGAGCGGAAAGACACATCCACGCGGCTCACGTCCACGGGAGCGCCGCTGTAACCGATGGCACACAGCACGCGGCCCCAGTTGGCATCCGCGCCGAACATAGCCGCCTTGAGCAGGCTGGAGCAGATCACGCTCTTGGCCACCGTCTTGGCGGTCGCCTCGCTGTCCGCACCGCTGACGCGGCATTCCAGCAGCTTGGTCGCGCCCTCGCCGTCACCAGCGATCATGCGGCAGAGATGGACGGTCAGGGTGTTGAGCGCCTGCATGAAGGTGGCAAAATCCTCGCCCTCGGCGGTGATCTCGGGGTTGCCTGCCATGCCGTTGGCCAGCACGGTAACCATGTCGTTGGTGGAGGTGTCGCCGTCCACGCTGACCATGTTAAACGTATTCGTAATATCGGTAGACAGCGCCTTCTGCAGCATGGGGGCACTGATAGCGGCATCGGTGGTAATGAACACCAGCATGGTCGCCATGTTGGGGTGGATCATGCCGCTACCCTTGGCGATACCGCCCATGCGGCATGTCTTACCGCCCAGCTCGAACTCAACGGCAACCTCCTTCCTGACGGTGTCGGTGGTCATGATGCCCTCGGCCGCCGCCTCTCCGCCGTCACGGGACAGTCCTGCGACCAGCGCATCCATACCGTTCGCAATGGGATCAATGCAAAGAGGCTGACCGATTACACCCGTGGAGGCAACCACAACGTCACTCGCCGCGATGCCGCATGCGCCCGCGACCAGATCACTCATCTGCTCGGCGATCTCAATGCCGTTGGCGTTGCAGGTGTTGGCGTTGCCGCTGTTGCAGATGACCGCCTGCGCGTATCCGTCGGCAATGTGTGCCTTGGTCACGGTCAGGGGCGCACCCTTAACCAGATTGGTGGTGTATACCGCCGCCGCGGTGGCGCGCACCTCGCTCATGATGAGGGTGAGGTCACGCTTGGTGCGATTCTTGCGAATGCCGCAATGCACGCCGTTTGCCGTAAA